>CAJWZY010000199.1 GCA_913050545.1 uncultured bacterium
CAGCTTCACGTGGTTAGCGGTGGGTGCGGGGCCATACTTTTTGCAGGTCTGGGAATAAAGCGCCTCCCTGAGGAAGGACGGGTCGCCGGCTGCGTTGTTCAGCTTGACCGTCTGGTACCCGTAAACATCCAGGCTGGAATCCGTGTGGTCGACAGCGATCTTGAACGACCGCTTCTCTCCGGCATTTCTCTGCGAGGTATTACCCCGCCAGCGGACACCCACTCCCTCGTAGACGATCCCATCGACCGTCATATCACCGGTCAGGTATTGGTCATCGACCAGGGAAACCTGCTCGAGCTGGCTCCAGAAATTATTACTGGGAAAAGTGATCTCGATCGTGCGGAGTACTTCTGCATCGTAGAAGTCCTCGTCGCCGGCCGAGGCTGAGTTGAAACCAAGGAAACCCGCCACGAACAGCGCCAGGGCCTGCAGGAAGCAGGCAGCGGCACGCGAAGGAGAACGCGTTCCCGAAACATTGAAAAACCCGCGCATGAATAAACGATTCATCTCTTACTGAACCTCCTGATAATAATATTCACCACGGACACTGGCCCTCATTCAATTGTAACGACAGATTCAGAAGTTTGAACAGCGCTTCGGGGACAATAATTTAATTCTGATCGTACCTGCCATCGGCAACCAGAACCCACCCCGCTGCGGTTTGTGAGTACTTAAACCCCACCAGGACCGAAAAGTTCTTCAACGAGGACGAAATCCTCTGATTTTTCCCGCCCGGGGTCGAGGGGCTCAGAGCTCGGGGATAAAGCACCCCACGGCTTCCGTCCTGGAATTAGAAACCGGTTTTCCGGAGAAAACGGAATCGAGGGCATTCCTCAGATCCCGGTTGCGAGCCTGTCGCCTCTTCTTTCCCAGGTCAGCAAACAGGTCATCGATCCGCCCACGATAGGCGACACCTTTGCCCGTAAGCACAAAGGCCTCGGGGGTAACCTGCGCCTCCAGCTCCCTGACCAGCCGTTGGCCGGGATCGCGCAGGATCACGCATTCATAGCCGTACTCGGCCGCATGTTTTTTCGCCTTTTCGAGGGTGAGGTCCGGATCCACATGCACCAGGAAGAAGGCCGCTCCGCGTGGGGAATAATCGCTGATGATCGACTGGATCTCAGGTGCGTAGCTATTGGCTATGGGGCAATCATTGGTGATGAAGATCACCACGTTGGCCTTGGCCCCTGACAGGGCCAGCGGACTGTGGGCCTGGCCTTCAAGATCATCGAGAGACACCTCCTGCCGTCCCCCTGGACCGCAGGCTGCCAGCGAGAAGAGGCCTCCGAGGCAGAACGCCACAAGAACCACTCCCAGCGTTTTCGTCCCGAGAACCCCGGTTCCACGCATCTCAGTCGTCCTTCTTTTCGGGCTCCCGCTTCGCAGGCGCTGAACGCTCAGGCTTTTCCTCTCCACCAAGCCCCTCTATTTCGGAAGAATCGACCACCCCGTCTCCATTGGTGTCCAGGCGTTCGACATAGCGCTTATAGCGCCCCTCCATCTCGGTCTTGTCGATCTTGCCATCTCCATCGCGGTCAAGATTCCTGATCCTGTCACGCAACCGGCCCAGCAACCCTCCAACGCTGGAACCCCCGGAGGGGCTGCCGCGGCCACGCCTGCCGCCCAGGCTGCCGAACCGTCCGCCCAGGCGCCCGCCGAGACGCCGGCCGGTTTCGAGCATCTGCTGGCGAACCCCGCGCTCGAAGCGTCCCTCGTCGCCCTTGTTGACACAGATCGCCTTGAAAATGACACTCCCCATCTCATCACTCGACTCGAGCCCCCAGCGAACTCGCCGGGGAGGATCAAACTGGTTGAAGGGATTCTCAGCTGAATTGTCAAACCCCACCGCCCCGTTGATGACCGTGCCCTTGGGCAGGCGAACAGGCTCCGAGTAGTGGTAGCGACCCTGCCAGTTAAAGTCCCACTTCTCGATGTAGAACAGGGGCCTGGTTGTTCCATCGGGCAGGGTGGCGGTGGCCTGCATGAACTTACCGATGTAGTGAGCGTGGGCGCCGGCGCCGATCAGGTCAATGTCAACCGGAACCGTAAAGCTGTCACGAACCGTATAGTTCGCATCCCCGGGGGGAATATCGATTCCCGACAGGCTGCCGTAGACCGGCGGGACCTGGAAGGCGAGGAGCTTTCGGTGCGGAGGCTTATCTGAAAAATGAAGCCCGAGGGTCGTCTTCTCCATCTCAACCTTGCCGGAAGGATGGAAGTGGGACGCCAGGACGATGTCTGCCCCCCTGGGCAGGGGCATGGAAAGATTCTGGGGAAGCTTCCGGGCGCTGCCCCCAACCGCCCAGCCACCGAGACTGCCTGTCCTGCGGAACCCCATTCCGCGAAAACCGACGGTCCCATCCCGGCCGTCGGAGCGACGAGCCTCGCCGGTGGTATCTACAAAAAAGAGGCTGTGGTGCAATACAGCGCGAGCTGAGGGCCTGATCTCGATCGCAGTTACCCACTTGTCCTCGGGAAGGGCGACCTTGATGACAAAATTACGATAAATATCAGAGCCTGAAGCGCGAACCCGGTAGGCCTTCTCCATGCTGACGACGAGATCCGGCTTGCCGAGCTGCCAACCATCGGAAAACTCAGGTAATTTCGGCAGCTTCGAAGCAGGGCCCTCCTCCATATCGGTCTTGACCCACTTCGCGATCAACTCGACATCCCGATCCTCCAGGCGCCTGGAATCACTGAAATCCCCATGACCCGGGACCGGGTGCCAGGGCGGCATGTAGCGGCTCTTTGTGACCCGGGCAATCATGCGGCCGCGTTTTCTCACATCGCGGTAATTCAGCAGGTCAAACGGAGCGACCTCCCCGGCCCTGTGACAACTCGAGCAGTTGTTGAACACGATGGGCGCTATGTGCTCTGTGAAGGTAACCTTCTCGGGCAGAGCTTTTTCTGTCTTCACCTTTTCAGCTGCAGGCTCATTAGCCGGCACTGCCTCATCTGCCTGCAGGCCTGTACAAAAGGAGAGCAGAAGGAAGGTCAGAGCAGAAAAAACAATATCTCTTCGGGTATTCATCCAGGGCGCCTTCGGTTTGGTTTTCCGGGGTATCAGGTAAGTTCTCTTCAAGCGTGAGCGGGCTTGAACAATTCAACGCCCACAGGGTCATTCTAACCTACAACCCTCCAGCGTTTGTCTAAAGATGTAGGAAGCTTTCGCCGGGAAACTGCCTACCAGGGGCTCATGGTGCCTGCAGGCGAACGACGATAACTCCGTCCAGGATACAGGTATCGCCACGCTCGGAATTAATGTGCATACCCCCTCCAAGGCGGAAGAACCCTACGGCGCTATTGGCCCCTTTTGGCATGCCCGAAACCCCGCTCAGGCGACCACTGCTGATCGGCTTCACCCGGACGTACTCAACCGCCGGCTCCAGCCCCGCCCTTGGAGACGAGTCATGGATCAACAGAATCCCCGGAGCTGCCTTGCCCTCCTCATCCACACCATAACCGGCAAGGCTCACCCAGTGCCCGCCGAAGCGCTGGTAAACATCCTTGCCTGCATCGTGGCGGTACCAGCCCACGTTGAGCAACACCAGGGAATTACCCTGCAGTGAACTCCTCACCCAGTCGAGATCCGGCCACGGCCAGCCCCGGTTAAATTTCTTCTCGACCCTGCGCCAACCCTGGTAGGCGTATTCGGCCGGGTAGTCCTTCTCTCCAAGGAACCTGCTGAGCCCCTTCAGGGTCGCCGGGGTTCCCGTCTGGCGATGGACCTCGGTGCCCATGTAGCCCCGACTGCCGAGCCGACTGGCCAGGCGGCCCTGAAGCTGGGGGCCGGGTTTACCAGGAGGCAGGAGGCGGGTGTATTTCTTCTCAAGGGCAAGCCAGGCCAGGGCGTTGGAAGCCGCCACGGGCGCGCTGAAGTGTTTCCCTCCAAGGGGAAGCTGCGCGACAGGATTGGTAGCCGTAAGATCAGGCATCTTCCCGATCCGCTCACGACTGACCGGCGGCGGTGGTTTTCTCGGCGCCGGGGTTGCCACCAGGCTCTCTGGTGACCGATCGGTAACCCACTCCACCGCTCTTGGAATAAAGAACTCCAGCCCGGCGGTGGCTTCCGGATGGGGACTGATACTGATCACGCGCCCGCCTTCGCATCTGCCCGCAACAATAGCAGGGGTTCCTACCTGCAGCCCCGCCGGGCTGCCGTTTTCGGCATGTTCGGTCCTGTAGATGGCCAGCGGCTCAAAATCCGGCAGCTTATCAAGACCTGCCGGAGACACGATCGGCCCGTTGGCGAAGGTGACATCAAGCGGGAGCTTGAAATCACCAAACACCCGGCGACCCTCCTCTGTCAGCTCGATCTTCACCTTGCCCCGGCCGCGCAGCCAGTGCTTCCCGGTGATGGTCTTTGCATCGACGATCCCGAGGCTCCAGTCGTAATTAGAAGCCGCCAGGTAACCCCCGGCGCAGATGCCGATATAGCCCCCTCCCCCACGGACGAATTGCTGGATATGTACTCGCCCCTCCTTGCCGATTGCCCGGGCGATTCCGCTGCCGCTGCCGCCGGGGAAGATGCTCACATCAAATTGCCCGAGAACCCCATCCGCAATATCTGAAGGACCGACATTACAGAGGACCACCCTGCTGAGCGGATGGAGCTGCCGGGTCACATTCGCGACCCCATTGCCACCTGTGCCGGCGCCATCGTAGAGCGCCGCGAGAACAAGCTCACCGGGCGGAATGCCCCGGGCTGCCGCAGCAGCTTTCCGGTCGGCAAGAATATGCGGCCCGCCCTCGACCATCCCCAGCCGACTCAATGCTTTATAGACCATCAGCCTGTGCTGGCGCACCCTCAGCGACAGGGGCTGTCGGTTAAAGGTCGTCTCTAGAATAAACCCCTTGCTG
>CAJWZY010000200.1 GCA_913050545.1 uncultured bacterium
GGCTACGACATTGAATCCAGGGGCGAAGAAGTTGCTCCAGGCGTGTCCCTGCCGACACCTGTCGACCCGAGGGCTCTGCGCACTGTCGACTCCGAGGCTTTCCCCGGCGTCAACAGCTGGTTCCTTTCCAGCATCAATCCTGACGGTACCGGGCTGCAGATGTTCTCAGGCTTCCAGCTTGATCGCGAAGCATCCCAGGCTTACCGCCCGAGTTTCACCAGTGACGGCGAAGCGCTCTCGCTCTTCATCCCCGTCACCCCGGTGATTGGAGAGCCCAAGCCTTTCGGACTGAGGCTCTACTCCCGTGGCGCAACCCAGCCGCAGGCTATCGGTGGACCGCAGACCTTTGCTGGAAGAACCAGTGAAGAGCCTGCTTTTCCCGATCCGTTTTTCCCGGACTTCGTTGTAGAGCCGGGCAATGAGCTTCCCCCTGAGTTCTTCGAACTCATAGAGGAAGAGCGTACCCTCGAGGAGGACTTCCAGTACTCCTATGAGAGCGCAGTCGAGCTCCCCGATGGCAGCCTGCTTGTCAGTGCCGCCCCGGTCAACGAGAACGTGGTCGAGGGATTGCCCTCTCCGCGCCCCTCTGAGTTTGATCTCTATATCATGGACAGGCCCACTGCCGACAACCCGGCTACGGAATCGACGATGAGACCTCTCTTTACCCGTACTAGTACAGCAGAACTCAGCGCAGTTCCGATCGTTGTTCGCGAGCTTCCTCCTGCTATCGAGGATCTCGTCACCGACAGGCTGACCAACGATATTCCGCAGACTGCCGAAGAGGCCGCTCGTTTGAACGGCACCTTCCAGTTCATTGTTGAGAATATCCACCTGAACGCTCCTGTTGACTTCGAGGTTCCCTCCTCCCCGCCGATCGGGCAGGACCTGACCATCGAATTCTACATGGCACCCCAGGGTTCCAGTACCACGGGGCATGATGAACCAGTGCTGATCCACCGCGAAGAGATCGGCCCGGATGGAAGAGTCGAAACTACGCTGCCTGCGGGCGTTCCGCTTTTCGAGGTGCTGCGCACCCCTGATGGCTCTCTCGCCCAGGGTCGTGACGGCCAGATCTACCACGTCGGAGGCATGAACTTCGGTCATGAAAATCGCACCGCCCGCTGCGTCGGTTGCCATGCCGGACATACCATCCGGGAGTTGCCCAGCGACGACCAGGAACTCAGGTTCACCAACCTGGCTCCCAGTGCCGCTATTCGTGCAAGCTCGGCCTTTGGCCGCGTACCTCCCGTCCGTCCCCTTCCTGTTCCGGTTGACGCCGTAAACGAGGAGCTCCTCGTGCCGGCGGTACCTGTTGGTATCGCAACAACGGCGTTCCCGCCCCAGAACCTGGTTGACCGTTCAACCACGGCGATGGGTAACGAATGGATCGGGGCCGGAAGCAGGAATGCCAGCGAGATCCAGATGCGCTGGCCCGTCCCTGTTCGCAGCCGTGAAATCGTGATCCATGCTCCCGGAGAAGGTCCTGAAGTAGGTATCTTCGGTGGCCGGGACCAGGAGATTCTCGGCTTCATCGTCGAGACGACCCTCGGCGGCGAAACTGTTGAACAACGTGTCGTACGGCGCAGGCTGACCTCCGGAAACCAGATCAGCGTCGCCCTCGACATAGAAAGCCCCTTCGATGGAGTAACCATCACAATCCAGCAGCGAGATGTTGTCGGATTGTATGAAGGTGAGCGCGGTCCTGCTCTGTCTGAAGTCGAGGTCAACGGAGTTGTTGCCTCTGCTTCGGAAATAGCAACCGCAACCTTCCGCCGCGGTGATTCAAACTGCGATGGAACCCTGAACGTTACCGACGCGATCGTCATTCTCGGACACCTGTTCACCAACAATGATGACCTGTGCTGCGAGATGTCGGCCGACACCAACGGTGACAACACCCTGAACCTGACCGATCCCGTCTACTTCCTGAGCTATCTCTTCAGGTCCGGCGGGCAGATCGCATCTCCGGGTGCGGACTGCGGTACGGTACTCATGGGTAACCTTTCCTGTGACATCCAGATCTGTCCCTGAGGGACCCTGATGTCTTGCGGCGATTTCCCGGGTTCCGCGTCTTGCGGGACCCGGGCGATCGTTCGCCTCTTACTGCCCGGCCAGGCGCAAGCGAACCACCACGGGGTCATGGTCGCTCACCTGCGAGGCAAACTCGCTGTTGATGTGAACGACATCGACTTCAGCTTCTTTCGCCAGGGGGGCACTCACGAGGACATGATCTAGCGCCTGTGAGTTTCCCTGGAAATTGTAGGTGTAGCGTTCCTCGGGCGGAAGGCGCCCCAGGAGGTTCTCAAGACCCGCCTTGCCATTCCCGACACTCTTGAGAGGTTCTGCGAAGGGGAACTCGTTGAAGTCTCCCAGCACCACCACAGCGGCCCCCGGGACCCTTGCGTGAATCCTCTCGACAACAGAGCTCACCAGGGCGAACTGCGCAACGCGCTTTTCAGACCCGCCATTGGCAGGAGGCTGCCTGCTGCCATACATCGGGGGGCTTCCAAACTTGGAGGAGAAATGGTTATTGATCACGTAGAGGCTCGACTCGCCAAAAAGAAACTCGCACAGCAGGGATTTCCTGCTCGAGTCGAAGGCGGGAGCGTCCACACCCAGCCGCGCCGGGCTAGCGGGTAATCCGGCCGCGGTCTCTTTGCGCTGAACGAGCTTCAACCGTGAAGGCTTAAATAGAAAGCCGACGCGGATATTGCCGCCGGGCTGACCTCCATCCTTGCCGTTGACGGGATCAAGCTGGATAAACTCGTAGACCGGCCCACCGGCCGCCCTGATGGCATCGACCAGGAGCCTGAAGCTCTCTTCGCCACCAGCGCCTCCCGCCTTGAGAGGCCCATTGTTATCCTGCATCTCCTGCAGCGCCAGGAGATCGGGCGATCCGAGGTTGCTGACAACCTGGGTGGCCAGCTTTCCTGCGCGGGCCTTGTCAGCCGCAGAGAAGTTCAGGACATTGTAGGAAGACAAGGTTAAATAGCCTTCTCCCCCTCTCAGGCTGGTGGCCTCCGGCTTCACGCCTCCATCCTCCCAGACGGGTTCCTCCAGCAACCTGAGCACAAAGTTTCCATAGCTGTAATCGAGAACGCCTCGAACCTTCTTGAGAACATCTCCCACGTTCCAGGAAGCTGACTTCCCCACCCGGACCCTGATTCGCTCAGGGTTCCAGTCATCTTCAGCCAGGAAAAGTCCTCCGCGCGGAGTCCTCGGGCCAAACCCACCTGCCCCGCCGGGCACGACCCAGACCTCGGAATACTTGCTGGATGGCCCCACCACCACGGCCTCCCTGAGCTCAACCAGCATCCCCTCGAGGCTCTCGTAGAAATCGATGCCATCCTCGGAAGGATCGAAAGGGGTTTGCGGATTCTCGGGTTCCCCACCGACGGAATCGTTATCAATAATCCTGCCGGGCGGAAGACGGCCTCCAGTGGACAGGGAGACATATGCAGGAAGCGGACGGTTCGAGGCGATCAACCCCACCTCCCTGGCCTCGATGCCGGTCATCGGAAGATTCCCTGTTTTTTTCCCTCCGGGGTAATATTCCGTCACCTTTCCGGAGACCGAAACCCGGTCGCCCCGCTGCGGAACAGTACCGTTCTTCCCGACATAGACCCTCAGGGCTTCGGAGGTCGAATCGTCTCCGTCAGGATTCGGATCCTGCAGAAAGAAATAGTCCCTGTCGGTGAGGGTGACAATCCCGATAAGCCCCCCGACATCCTTTCCGTGATAAAGCGAACGATGCGCCCTTCCCTGGATCTCATGAATCCGCGGCCCTCCCGGAGCAGGGAGGTTGCTGCAGGCGGAAATCATTGCCGGAACCACCAGGCAGGCAAGAGCGGAAGCTCCTCTCAAAAATCGCATTTCACGCATCAAGCAACCACCCCTAATCCTGCATGATCTCATTGATAATGTCCTGGTCTTCAGCTGCAGGCAGGCTCCAGCTTTCTTCATAGCCAAAGACATCCTGCGCGTTTCTCGATCCGAACCTGTCGTCAAGTATTTCAAAATGATCGGGCACGACCAGGGCCGGATGCCTCACTCCACAGGCCCGGCTGAGATAGGTGAGCTCCTTTCTCAAGGTCAGGACATAGTTGGCGAGGCGGTGGGCCTTGTGCGTCGGGTCAAGGCCTCGCATCAGCCAGGCTGACTGGGTCGCCACGCCGGTCGGACAGTGTCCCGTGTGGCAACGCTGAGCCTGGATGCAACCGATAGCCATCATCGCTTCCCTGCCGACGTTGACCATATCGCAGCCAAGAGAAAATCCCAGCATCGACGTTTCGGGAAAGCCCATCTTTCCCGAGCCGATGAAGACAACATCCTGCTGCAGGTCTCTCTGGGCAAACTCCCTGTACACCCGGCTCAGGGCAATCTTGAAGGGCAGGGCAACGTGATCACTGAATGCCAGGGGGGCAGCCCCGGTACCACCCTCTCCTCCGTCGATGGTGATGAAATCGACCCCGCGCTCGGTCGTCGCCATCAGGTGAACCAGCTCTCTCCAGAAGGAAATTTCGCCTTCCCCCTCCATGAGCTTCCTCACGAGATCCCATTCTCCCATGCTAACCCCTCCACTAGTGATGATCGCGTCGCAATCAGCGAGCGTATCGAGAGTGTTGCGCAGATTGTCAAGTGAGTCCTCCACCGCCTCAAAGCGCACTGCTTGGCAGCCCATTCTCTCTACTAGGCTCGCCAGTGCGTGAGAATTAGATTCGTGGATTTGTCCGGGCTCAAGTTCAGCACCGGCTGGAACCAATTCATCTCCGGTTGAGATAATAGCGATGCGTGGTTGGGTGACGACTTCGACCTCCCCGTAGCCCATTGTTGCAGTCAAGGCGATACT
>CAJWZY010000201.1 GCA_913050545.1 uncultured bacterium
GAGGGCTGGCCTGCAGGGTCGCCCAGAGAGTCCGCAGCGACTCATCAAAATAATTCGCCGCCTGGAGAACCCTGTCGTAGCGCCGCTCATGCCCCCAGTCATCGGTCTCTGCCAGGGCCAAGTAAAAGAACTTCGGCTGCTGGCTCTTGAGATACTCATTAGCGATCGTCAAGGTAACCCAGTCATGGCGGACGGTATCCCAGGGCGTAGTCAGCCTGAACTGAGCCTCGTTGGCGGCCATCATCCCAGGCGTGAGATACTTCTCGGGAACCGCCTCGAAGCCCGCATTGCAAAAGATCGAACCATCAACCTTCGCAGTGATCGAGTTAAAGACCGACCAGGAGCAGATCGCAGCGACCTTTTCCACCGGCAGCTTCAGCTTCCTGCCCACGTACTCGAGGACCGTCTCGCGCGGGCTGCGCACAGCCTTATTGCTCTTAATAGAATCCTGGGGCTGTCCCGTCAGGATCTCGGCGTAGCCAGGATAGGAAAAATGATGTGGGTTCGAGACCTCAACATCACTTCCCAGCGCCCTGTTCCCAAGCACCACACCCTGCTTCGCCAGGGTTCCCCAGAAAAATGGCAGCAGGGCCTCGCGTCTCTCCTTCGGTGTTTCTCGCCAGTATTGTTTTTTAAGCCTGGCTGCGTTCTCAGCCCCGGAGCGCTTCGAATTGTTGAGCAGCTTTGGATCGGCCCCACCGAAGAACTCCTCGTTCCGCAACCCATCAATGGTAACCAGGACGACATACTCTGTCTTGAGGTCCCCCTCAGCCTGCAACGGCTGAGAGATCAGAAGCCGGGCCGCGAAGGCCAGGGCCAGAACCAGGCATCCTCTTCTCATCATCAGTCCTTTCTCCATCAGGCTCGTCATGCCCTTAGCCTATTCCATGCGACCCGACCATACAAGCGCGCCGGATACGCCCCGGGCGCCAATTCGCCCATCCTCCGCAACAGTCTTTCTCCAACCCTCCCCAGGCGTTATAACAGGGGAGTCTGAGCCAGAAACCAATCAAACAACAAGGAGCCGGCGCATGGATACCGAGCTCGCAAGCTTCATCAGGGAACACAAAGACCTGACCCGGCGATTCTTCCTTCGCCTGGGCGCGGTGGGAGCCTCAAGTTTCAGCGCCCTGCCGCTCTTCTGTTCCGATGACGGACAGGACCCCGCCCTCGACAGGAAAATCAGAGAAATCGAGAGCTGGCTCACTCTCCAGGACGGCTTCCGGGACGTCTCCCGGGGCAACCCAAGACCGCACTCCCTTGACGAGGCCAAACGCAAGAAGGTTGGGCTGACTCGCGACACATGGAGCCTCGAAGTTCTCTCGGATCCGGAAAACAAGGCCAGCCTCGGACGCCAGCTCACAAAGAAGGACAATACAGCCTTCACCTTCAAGCACCTGATGAGACTTGCGAAAACCCGGGCGGTTCGTTTTCCCAAGGTGATGACCTGCCTCAACATCGGCTGCCCCCTCGGCAATGGAATCTGGGAAGGCGTACCGCTGCGCGAGGTGCTCTGGCTAACCCAGCCTGGCCGCAATCTGCGCCGGGTCTTCTATCATGGCTACCACAATGATGACCCGGAACAGATGTTTCGCAGTTCCCTTCCGGTAGGCCGAGTCCTCGAGGATCTCTACGACCTCCCGCCGGTCATTCTCTGCTACAAGCTCAACGGACAGTGGCTTGAACCGAGGCGCGGCGCTCCGGTGCGAGTGGTTGTCCCCGAGGCCTACGGATTCAAAAACATCAAGTGGCTCTCACATCTCTACCTGACCAACGACTGGCGGGCCAACGACACCTACGGTGAGCAGAACAATGACGTTGACAGTCCCCTCAAGACCTTCTGCGACCCGTTCCCTCTCCCCTCTTCGGTCAAGACCGGCCAGCCCGTTCCCGTGACAGGCTATGCGCAGGTCGGCATCTCGGGCCTCTCGAAGGTACAAGTCTGGATCCACAACGACGCTGAAAAACTTCCGCCGGAAGATGAATATTTCCTCAAGGCTCCCTGGCGAGACGCCACGATCCTTCCTCCTCCCAAGAGCTGGGGAGGAGGGCTCGCCGACAACCGGATCCCATCGCCGACCTACGGCTTCGACCCGAAGACAGGCCAGCCGCGGACCTGGCCGATCCGGCTGTCCAGAGCCCATTGGGCGGTCCTCCTGCCGGGCCTGCCCGCCGGAAAATACACCCTGCGCTGCCGCACCATCGACAGCAATGGCGCCGCCCAACCCCTGCCGCGTCCTTTCCGCAAATCGGGCCGGGCCAAGATCGGTGAGATGCCCCTGACCGTGGAAGCCTGACGGCATCACCCTCGGCGAAAAACACCGCCGAGGGAAAACAACAGGTAATGCGCAGCCGCCAGGCAA
Source organism: uncultured bacterium (assembly GCA_913050545.1). Classification (GTDB taxonomy): domain Bacteria; phylum Planctomycetota; class UBA8108; order UBA8108; family UBA8108; genus UBA8108. The sequence continues at coordinate 2,364 of CAJWZY010000201.1, forward strand.
ACGAAGGCGCCGGGTATCACCAGCATCCCCAGAAGAACCTGGCCTGCAGAGTCCCCCAGCACTCTCCCGAAGCTCCTCTCCAGGGGTTCCTGGCTTGCAAGAAAGATATATGTGCAGTACAGAAACGGGGGCACATACCCGCAGGCCAGCCTGAAAGTCAACTCCCGCAAGCCCTGGAACTTCAACCCCGAGGACCATCGCTCAAGCAGGACGGGCCATAGCCATAAAACCCCGCACACCGCCAGCAGTGAGACCCCTGCGGAAAGAGACGCTGCAAGAGATTCGCCATCCTGGGAATAGTGCATATAAAAATTCGCAGCGGCGAAAGGCAAGGCGAAGCAAAGAGGAAGGCCGAGCGACCGCCTCATGACAGGATCTCCTTCACGACCTCTCCGTGAACATCAGTCAGGCGATAATCGCGCCCCTGGTGCCGATAGGTCAACAGCTCGTGGTTGATTCCCATCTGGTGAAGGATGGTCGCCTGCAGATCGTGAACGTGAACCGGCTTATCCGCCACGTTGACGCTGTAGTCATCGGTTTCTCCGTAGCTCATCCCGCCGCGAACCCCCCCGCCAGCCAGCCAGTAGGTAAAACAATTCGGATGATGGTCGCGTCCATAGTTCTGCTTGGTAAGTTTCCCCTGGCAATAGATCGTGCGGCCAAATTCTCCACCCCAGACAACAAGAGTGTCCTCGAGCATCCCCCGCTGCTTCAGGTCCAGCAGCAGGGCCGTGGTGGCCTGGTCGGTGTCCTGGCACTGGGTCTTCACCTGCTTCGGGGCATTCCCATGCGCGTCCCAGCCTCGATGGTAGAGCTGAATAAACCGTACCCCCCGCTCCGCCAGGCGACGGGCTAACAGGCAGTTATAAGCGTACCGCCCTACCTTCGTCGCATCCGGGCCATAGAGATCAAGAATCCTCTTTGGCTCGCTCTTGACGTCAATCAGCTCCGGCACACTCATCTGCATGCGGAAGGCCAGCTCATATTGGGCGATTCGAGTGGAGATCACCGGGTCATTGAACCTTTCCTCCTGCTCCCTGTTGAGCTGCCCCAGCGCGTTGAGCATACGCCTGCGCTGAGCCCGCGAGACGCCGGCAGGATTGTACAGGTCGAGAATCGGATTACCCTGACCGCGAAACTTAACTCCCTGGAACCGACCCGGAAGAAAACCGGCCCCCCAGAGACGATCGTAAAGGGGCTGGCCCATCTTCGCCCTGCCATTGGAGGTCAATGCGACAAATGAGGGCAGGTTGGCGTTCTCACTGCCAAGCCCGTAGGACATCCACGCCCCCATGCTGGGACGGCCGGGAATCACCGAGCCGGTCTGAAAGAGCGTGGCCGCCGGGTCGTGATTGATCGCTTCGGTATACATGGACTTGATGAGGCAGACATCATCAACCACCTTCGGCATGTGCTTCAAAGCCTCGCTGAGCCATGCTCCGGATTGACCGTGCCTCGCGAACTTCAGAATACTTGGCGCGACTGGAAAGGACTTCTGGCCCGAGGTCATCGTGGTCTTCCTGGCGTCGGGGTATACCGACTTGGGAACCTCCTTGCCGAATTTCCCGGCAAGCCCGGGCTTGTAGTCGAAGAGATCCATCTGAGCCGGGCCGCCTGACTGGAAAAGATAGATCACCCGCTTGGCCCGGGGCTTGAAATGAGGGAGATCCCCCAACCCACCGACAGCGGTACGCTCGGCCTCCTCACCAAGCAGCAGGGAGTTGAGGGCTATGCCCCCGATGCCCAGGGCTCCCTGCGCCAGGAAAGACCGGCGGGTCTGCCGCAGGTAGAGTTCGTTCGCGATATCCATGTCAGTTCTGGGTAATGGCCTCATCAAGGTTCAGGATCGTATTGGCAATCAGCGCGTAAGATGCAAGCTTCGCAGGATCGAGTTTCTTATTAAAGGGTTTCTCCCCCACCCCGAGCAGTTTCCGAGCCGCCGCGGGTCTCTTCCTGAAATCATCCAGGTAATACTCGAGGTCAGCCGCAAGGATCTTCAACTCACCCCGGGTTGGTGGACGGCTCAACACCAGGCGAAAGGCCCGGGCGAGGCGACCCCGGTCATCAAGACCCTTTAGACGAAGCACCCTCTCGGCCAGGAAGCGGGCGGCCTCTACAAAGGCAATGTTATTCATGCCAGCCAGGGCCTGCAATGGGGTTGTCGTCTGGTCCATCTTCACGATGCACACCTCACGGGCCGCGGCGTTAAAGGTCATCAGCGTTGGCGGCGGCAGGGTTCGGCGCCAATAGGTGTAGAGGCTGCGGCGATAGAGAGCCGACCCCTTGCCCCGCTTGTATTTAGCGTTCGACACACTGGCCCAGATCCCGGGCGGCATATAGGGCTTGACCGATGGTCCGCCAATTTTCTCAACCAGGAGCCCGCTTGCGTAGAGAGCCGTATCGCGAATCGCGTTGCCCGAGAGGCGTCGACGGGGCCCTCGTGCCAGGAGGCGATTTTCAGGGTCCCGCCG
>CAJWZY010000202.1 GCA_913050545.1 uncultured bacterium
CGGCGGAGTTGGAGCCGCCGCGCCAGAAGACGTAGGAGCAGATATACACATCGACGAGGCCATCGAGGTCGTAGTCGGCTGCGGTTGCAGACAGCGGGGTTGCCGAGCCGGTGGCCTCCTGCGCGATGGCATCGGCTGAGTGGCGGAAGCGGCCGCTGCCATCATTGAGGAGCACCGCAAGTTTCTTGTCGGTGACGAGGAAGAGATCCTGGTCGGAATCGTTGTCGAGGTCGAGAAAGAGCGCCTGGGAGGTTCCGTCGAGGAGGTCGACCCCGGCTTCACGGCTGGTATCGGTGAAGGTGCCATCCTTTTCGGCCCGGTAGAGCAGGTTGGGAAGGCCCGCGGCGGTGAGGACATAGAGATCTTCGAGCCCATCGCCGTTGGCATCGCCGATGGCCAGGCCGTTGTGTCCGTAGACACCGATTCCCACCGCCGCATCGAGCCGTCTCCTGAAGTGGTCGATCGAGGGGACGAGGATGTCTCGATAGGAGGAGTTGGCGCCAAGGACCTCGCTGGTGACATCGATGAAAGGCTTTGCCGTCATCCTGACATGTTGCCGGCTGCTGATTCTGAAGGAGGCGAATTTTTTCTGCCGGGAGTCCCAGGAGAGCTGCGCCTGCCCGTTCCACTGGTGCTGCTCCTCTCTGGCGGAGGCTCCTGCGAGGTGGAAGAGGAGGTCTATCTGGGCCAGGCCGTTTTCTTCGGAGATTCCGACCACCTTGAGCTCGGCTCGCTGGAGAGTTTCAAGCGGGCTGATGCCCTGGCGGATTTCCCGGGCCAGGGAAGCCCTCTCAATGGATGGGGGGCCGAAGCCTTCTTCACTTTCGGCGCTGATGCCGGGTGACTGGTAGAGAGGGCTGCTGCGGGGTGCCTCGAAGGGGGACGTTTTGAAATCAGCAGTGCTCACACCTTCAAAGGCTCCAGCGGCCTCCTGCGAATCCGGCTGGAGAAAGAGCTGCTGGAGGATCTTGAGCGGTTGGCGAATTTCCAGCTCGCGGGTTTCTACAGTAAAGGAGTCGTTGCCTGCGACCGTTTTGGTGCGCAGTCGTTCGACCGGGCTGTAGGACGGTGCGGGAAGCGTGATCCCTGTCCAGGCGGCTCCCCCGGCTTTGGCTGCAGAGTCTGGAGCTGGTTTCGTCGGGGTGCTGTAGAAAAGCCAGAGTCCCGCCATGGCAGACAGGATGATGGCCGTTGTAATGAGCAGGGTTCGACGATTCATTCCCGGGGGAGTCCTTTCAACCAGAAGGGTAACAGGTTTTGCCATTTTTCCACCTGCGGGGGTTAGATTCCACGCCCGGGGCTGAAAAAACGTTCCAGGCGGTCCCAATCACCGCCAAATAGAATTTTTCTTCTGCAGTCTTACCCGCAAGTCTTTACAATTATTTTAGCGAGCTTAACGCACGGGCAGAAAACGCAGCCAAGCCGACAGGAGGTCCTCATGACCCGGATTCGAAGCAGAATGACCAGGTTCCCCAGGAAGTGTTCCCTATTGGTTGCGCTCCTTCTTTTTGTTTCCACCGCGGATGCAATGGCCCAGGGCCTCGGACGGGTTCTGCGTTCGGGCCAGCAGGCTGTGACTCCCCAACGGGCGGGAGCGCCGCAGGCGCCGGCCGCACCCGCCGCAGCTCCTGCAGTGACCGGGGTGTATACCGGCCCGGTGGTCGGGTCGTCCCGGTTGATCCCGGGCTGGGGCTGGTACGTGCCGCAGAGCTACCGCGGCTATCGTCCTTCCTTCTACGCTCCGCCGGTGGCGATGGAGCCGAGGCTCGGGCTTCAGTACAACTATCCCTACGCCTGGCAGATGGGAATCACCATGCCGGCCGATGCATCTCCCCTGGTGACCCCGAGCCTGGGGCCCTTCGAGGGAGTCGTTCGCTCCCAGGAGCGCTCCCTGCGCCTCAACAGTGTTGCGGCCCGCAGTGGTGTCGCCCTGCTTCGAAAAGGAAAGTACAGGGATGCCGGCCTGCTGCTGGCAAGGGCCTACCGCGACAGCGATGATCCGATCAACCCGCTGCTGCTGGCCGAGGCCCTCTTCGGGCTGGGGAAATACCAGCATGCCGAGCTCGTACTGCGCAAGGCGCTCGAGTCCGATGGCGCCCTCGGTGTTCTTCCGGAAGACGTGGCGGGACACTTTCCCTCCGCCGGGGCCTTCCAGGAGCGTCTCGCTGACCTCGTCAAGAGCGGCAAGCATCAGCTGCTCAGCGCCTATATGTCGCTTTTTGCCGCCGATGGTTCTTCTGGTATTGCAGGGCTCCTGGCGCTGATGAAAACCGACAAACAGGCCGGCAAGCTCTACCGGCACTATCTTGACAGGGTCTTCGGTCCGGAAGAAGAAGCCGGTGAAGCTCCCGCCGAAGGCAAGGCCCAGTAGTTTCTACAGGGCGCTTCCACACGGGCTCACCTCGCGATTCTGAACCGGGCACTCTCACCGAGGGACCGGGAAAATGAATCCGGGTGCTTCCCGGGGCTGGAGGTGAAGGCAGGATCCTCCGGATGAAAAACATCCCTGAAATCAACCACTGCAGCCCGAACCCGGAGGCCTGGTGGTGCTCGCAATGCAAGGCGCACACTACGTTTCAATATACAACTCTGCCGGACAGGGATAGCCGGGGAAACCCGGAAGTTACTGTGCTGCACAACTGCGGGGCCTGCAACTTCACGATGTTTCGTGCGGCTGAATCGATATCGCACAGAAAAATCGGCGGTGGCCTTGGAGTTTTAATGATTTTAGCGGGTGTGGTCTTGAGCATAGTTGAGGACAACGAGTTTCAAAGCAGTTCTATCTTAGGGATCTGCTTTACTGCCTCCGGTATCTTCTTTGCTTCCTTTATCTTGATGAGTGTTTATTTGAGGAAATGGTCTTCGTGGTCTTCGACCCAGAAGAGCAGATCTGAAGAGAGCCTCCAGGATGAAGCCCTCGAACATCCTTTCCAGCCGGAATACGTGAACAACAGGGCTTTCACCAAATGGGCCGAACAATTCCTCTCTTCTGAAGAGGTGGAGCAACTGCACGAGAAATATGGTGGTGAGGGTTAGGAGGAGAGTCCTCTTGACCCCAGGGCTTCGTGGTTTCAGGGAGAAGAGGATTCATAGCCTGCAGTTTTGCGGGTAACCTGATCCCGATGAGAGCCCTGGTTTTTATCATCAGAAGAGTGCAGGCAGGATCCCCCGGATGAAAAACATACCTGAAATCAACCGCTACATTCCGAACCCCAAGGCCTACTGGTGCTCCCCCTGTAAGGCGCACAGTGCCTTCGACATTGTCAGCAGCAGAACAAGTGAAGGCACGACCTCGCGTCGTAAGTGCAAGGTCTGCGGCTTCTCGATGTTTAATCCCAACGCTGTGATACCCTGGATGGTCGTGCTGTGCCTGATCGGTTTTCCATTGCTGGTCCTGGGACTGGTGGCGATGGTTACCGGAGCTGGCGAGGCTGGATCGATCTGTTTGGTAATTGGAGCTTTCCCGGGCTTGATTGGCGGGATGATGCTTTATTACCTGAAAGGCTGGTTTGCCTGGTCTTCAGCTCAAAGGAGGAAATCTCTCGAGGAGCTGAGACAGGAAGCCCTGGACCATCCTTTTCAGCCGGAAGCGGAGCTGCACGAGAAATATGACGGGGATGGGAATGAGGGCTCTGCTGACTCCAGCGCCCCGTGGTTTCAAGGAGAAGAGGATGCCCCCTCTGTGCCCCCGCCAGGGGCTGATCAGGAAGATGCTGAATAGCGCGGCAGTTTTGCAGGTAAGCTAACCCCGATGAGAGCACTGATTTTTATCATCATAGGACTGGCAGCCGGTTTCTTCCTGGCCAGGATGCTCTACCTCTCCGCACCCGGCGATGAAGAGGAAGAGTAGAGCTTCCCGCAGCCGCTGGTTTGCCGGGATGAAATTCAATCGCCGCCGGGGTTGCGGATGATTTCCTTTTCACCGGACTGGACTCGAATCTCGAGTGGAAGCCCCTGGAGCCCCCTGCCGCTGAAATGGAGCAGGGTGTAGAGGCCCGGCGCGAGTCCCTCGAAGCTGTAGAGCCCGTCCTCCTTCGGGTTTGCTGTGCGAGGGCCTCCCGGTCCCATGAGGACCAGCTTCTCACCGCGCGCGGGTGGGGATGTGGCTCTGTTGATCTGCCCCCTGATGACGGCGCCCGCTTGCAGGGTGATTTTCAGTGCCGGGGTACTGTTCCCGGGCTGACCCTTGATTTCGAGCTCGACAGGTTTCCCGGCGAGGAAGCCCGGATGGGAGGCCTGCAGAAGCCAGGTTCCCCCGGAGACTCCCGAGATGACGCATTTTCCTTCTGCGCCGGTGAGGAAGCTTCCCTGGACTCGTTCTTCGGAGGCTGCTTTCCGAGAGACCTCAATGCGGCAACCAGCAACAGGTTTTCCCTGTGGGCCGGTGACGGAAACTTCCGCAGAATGTCCCCTCGAGAGCTCCAGGGTTCCCGCGTCGGCGGACTCAGCCGGCTTGACGGTGACCGCCCGGCTCAGGGGAAGGTAGCCATTGGCGGTGATACTCAACTCGTAATTTCCCCCTGCGAGTTCTTCCAGGACGAAGAGCCCGGACGGCTTGTTGAAAGAAACCTCCCGGGGGCGGCTCGTGGTCTCCTCTGTTTCACCGGCAGGGATGAGTTGGGCAGTGAATTCTTTCACGGGTTTTCCAGTTACTTCATCCAGGACCTCGCCTTCTACCCAGCCGTTTTTCACCAGGGAGAAATCCAGGTTTCCCGGTGGGGCGATGCTGTTTTCGGTGGATCCCTGGTGGCCGGAAGTGCGCGCCGAGATCCTGTAGGGACCCGGACCGAGGCTGCCCAGGCGG
>CAJWZY010000203.1 GCA_913050545.1 uncultured bacterium
TGCCCTCCAGTTCGCCGCCGTTCAGCATCATCTGCTGGAATCGGAAGTAGTCACGCGCGGTCGAGACCAGGCCGCCAGCGCCGCTGAAGTAGGTGTGCGGCTCGGCCACATAGCGGCTGGCCGCGGTCGGGGCCTCCGACAGCGTGATCTTGCCGTTCGCATCCGGTCCATACAGCGCCGTGAAGCGGTCCAGCTTCGATTGCGGCAGGAAGAAGTGGGTGTCAGTCATGTTCAGCGGCGCGAAGATCCGCTCTTTGAAGAACCTGTCGAGAGGCAGGCCGCTCTTGACCTCCACCAGGCGGCCGAGGACATCTGTCGCGATGCCGTAGACCCAGTCCTCTCCCGGGTGGAAGAGCAGCGGGACGGGCCCCAGTTTTTTGCTGGCTGTGACAAGAGGGTCTGCCGGGAAGCCATTTTTGAATCCGCAGGCTTTTTCAGTTCCCTTGTGGACGGGAGTGTTGCCCATGTGCCCGTACACCATTCCGGCGGTGTGCCGCATGAGATCTCTGACGGTGACCCCGCGCCTTGCGGGGACAGCGCCATTTTCCGTCCAGACCTTCTGGCCTTTGAACTCCTGAAGATGTTTTGAGATGGGGTCATCCAGGCCGAACTTCTTTTCTTCCCAGAGCATCATGGCTGCTGCCGTGGTGATGGCTTTCGTCATCGAGTAGATGCGAAAGATGCTGTCCTTTCGCATGGGCTTCTCCCTCTCCCGGTCCAACTCGCCGAAGGCTTTGAAGTAGGCCACGCGTCCATGGCGCAGGATGATGACCGTTGCGCCGGCCAGTCGGTTCGAGGCGACCAGGCCTTCGACAATCTTATCGACCTTCTCGAGCTTCCTGGAGGAGAGCCCGACCTCTTCAGGCTGAACGCTTGGGAGCTCCTGGGCCGAGAGCGGCAGGCAGGTCAGCAGCAGGGTTGAGACAAGAAACCTGGTGATATGTTTTGTCATTGGTTCTGCCGATACGCTCTTTGCGGGAGCTGGAGAGGTTGAAGGTTGGCTCCGCCGGTCCTTACCGGTACAGACTCCGCTCTTCATCCAAAAAGAGCCTGGAGAGCTTCTCCTGTGTAGGGAAAGTCACCCCCATAAAGGTGATGGCGGCGATTGGAGAAAGAAGGTTTAGCCAGTAGATGGGGTGATCATGTATTTCAGAACCGGTGACGCCCAAGAAGCAGACCACGGTTCCCAAAAGGCCTGGACCTTCAAGCATTGCCAGGCGAAGGATGAAAGCCCCCCTGAGCTCACCTAAAAAATCTATGGGAGAGGCGTGGGGCGAGTCTGAGCAGGCTTTCGCGATGGGGGCCAATCGTGACCTGAATATGAAGAATCCAGCGGCGGAGCTCAAAATAAATACTACCGCATTGGTGATGCTGAGAAACTGGAAGCGCTCGAGGGAAGCTTCCCCGCCCTGGGGGACTTTCGGTTCTGCCGCAGTAAAATAAAGAAAAATTGTGACGCCGACAAACATCAACAGGCCGGCGATAAAGGCGGCGTTCAGGATCTGCATGCCGCGGATGTCTTCCTCGGGAAACGGCTCCCTGTCGGAGAGCTCGGCTGCAGGCTCATTCATGCGGGCGTCCTTTCCGGGTTTCTTTCAAGTGAAGAGCCCTAATTTGTCAAAGCTGCCGCCAAGCAGTTTTTTCGAGTCGATCCGGAAGAGTTCCTCGACCAGGGTGGCGTAGACCCGGCGAAAATCGATGGTGAACCGGAGGTCGCCGCGATCCAGGTTCGAGAGGTCAGGGCTGGGGCCGTGCAGGCCGCCCTTGATCTTCCCTGAGAGCAGGAACATCGGGGCGGCGCAGCCATGATCGGTTCCGAGGCTGGCGTTTTCCTTTACCCGGCGTCCGAATTCGGAGAACACCATGACCGTGACGCGTTCGGCCGCGCCGGTTTTTTCCACATGGCGATAGAAAGCCGTCAGGGCGCCTGAGAGGTCTCCGAGCAGGCCCGTATGGACGTCGCCCTGGCGGGCGTGGGTGTCGTAGCCGCCCTGGCTGAGATAGAGGATCCGGGCGGGATAGCCCCCGGAGACCATCTGGCCGGCGAGCTTCATCTTGCGGCCGAGTTCGGAAGCGGGATATTCGACAGGGGCCGGATTACGGCTGACCTTGAGGATCTTATCCAGGCTGTCGAGGGTTTCGTTGGCGAGGCCCCGGACATAGTCTTCCCGTTGGGGCCGGGGATCGGAATTGGCGGCGCGCAGGATCTTTTTCAGCCGGGAACCCTTGCTCCCTGAAAGCAGCTCGATGAAATCAAGGTTCTGGATGCTGGCGACGTGGCGTTCTCCATGGAGGGCCAGTGGGAGGGATTCCCCGCCAATGTGGACCGCATTGAGTTCTGCGGGTTTCGTTTCCAGGGACTTCCCCAGCCAGCCCTTGCCTTTTTCTTTGATGGAGGGGTTGGCTGAGTGCCAGATGTCCATGCTGCGAAAATGGCTTCGGTCCGGGTTGGGGTAGCCGATTCCCTGGATGACGGCGAGGTGGCCTTCTCTGTAGAGAGCCTGCATTCCCTCCATGGCCGGATGGAGGCCCATTTCCGTGGATCCTTCCAGCCTGAGAACCCGGGCCTTGGGGATCGCAAGGGCGGGGCGGCTTCGGTGGTAGCTGTCGTCCTCGAAGGGGATGACAGTGTTGAGGCCATCGTTGCCCCCGGTCAACTGGAGCACGACCAGTCGATGTCCATCGGTGGCAGGGGCAGCTTCCTGGGCTGCTTCGAGGAGGAAGCCGGGAGCAAGGGCCAGGCCTGCACCGGACAGCTTCAGGAATTCTCTTCGCTCGAGTTTCATTTTTTAACCCTGCCGAGCAGGTTTTCTGTAAGGAGGACGGTCATTATAGCTGTCGGCTATGTCTGTCGGTATCAAATGTACTGGTATTCAGGCAGCTCAACGAGAGCGGTGACCAGCAGTTTCAGGTCACCTCCTGCTTCATCGGTGATTGTCTTTCGGATTCTCCCGGCAAGCCCCTCGGGGAAGAAGAGCTTAAAGAGTTCGTCGACGCCTTCTTTTTCAATCTTGTCCCAGGGGACCCTGGGAGCATTTTCTGTACCACTGCCAAGCATGCTGGCAAACCTGTAGCGTGACAGGAGGGTGTTGGAGTTGAGCCAGGATTTCCCTTTCTGCCAGCCCTTGACGCTCGGTGGCCGCAGGAGGTCCATCCCCATGCGGGACATCTCTGCCGGTAACCGGTCGGAGCCGGCGGTTGCCCCGAGGGTCCGCAGCGTTCCGATGGTGAAATCAGCCGGTGAGGACATAATGGCCCTCCGTGCAGGCGCTGAATAGAACTCCCTGGATGAGAGAAGCTTTTCAAGGAAGGGACCGATGTTGTGAAAACTGGCGAGATAAAGCTCGGCAAGAGACTTGCGCAGTTCAGGGGAAACCGGAGTGCCAACGTAGTAATCGAAAAGTTTCCCGGCTATGAATTCAGCGCCGGCCCGCTTTTCAAGGCAGGCTCTCAGGACATAGTCCCCATCCAGGTTCCCGGTAAATCCGAAAAGGGTCTTGGCGCCGGTGTCGTGAGCCCGCTTGTTGAACCAGAACTTCCGGTTCTTGACATGCCAGCCGGTAAAGGCCCGTGCGGCCTCCTTGATGTCTTCCTCTGTGTAGTTGCCGACCCCGAGGGTGAATAATTCCATCAGCTCACGTGCGAAGTTCTCGTTGGGCTTACCCCTGCGGTTGGAGTTTCCGTCGAGCCAGATAATCATCGCCGGGTCTTTTGCGATCGATTGGGCCAGCGCGTGGAAGTGTCCTGTCCCCTCACGCAGGAAAAGCCGGACCTGGTCCATCATCAGTCGGCTGTCCCTGACCTTGGTGTCACTGGTGGCAAAGTGGTCGTGCCAGAAAAGCGCGAGCTTGTCCATCGCGGGGTGGTTGCCCCGGAGCATCCTGTGAGCCCACCAGGTCTGGATTGCTTCGGTGTTCCCGATTCTGCGCCGACTGTCGGCCACCGCTTTCATTTCAGGGGTCTCATCCCGGCCCCTCAGAAGGAATGCGGGAGCGCGGTGGGGGCCCAGCTCAAGAAGCTTATTTACCAGCTCTTTGGGGGCGCCGAAGGCCGCCCTGCGGGCGAGGTGGGCGGCGGCGGGATAATCCCACGGGCCATCTTCACCCGGTACGTAGGGCTCAAGGCGTTGGCCTGGGGGGAGAAGCTTGCCTCGAGTCACTCAGCTGGCTCGACAATGGTGGTGTCGGTGATGAGTCCCAGCTTGAGGTCCATGTGGACGGAATCTTTCTTCCGGTAGCTCTCAAATTCGAACCCCCGAATATAGCTGAGCAGCTCATCGATGACCTTGAGTCCTGCTTTAGCTGCGGCGAGGTTGACACCCTTTTCGACAACCTGCTGGGCCGCGAGGAAGTCGAGGTTCTTTCCGAAGACCGAACGCGCTGATTTTCCATCGATGTAGACCCGGTCCCTGGCATAGGCCGCCACTGCAGTGTCGCCCGGTGTCTTTGATTTCTCCGACTCCTCCACCAGCATCTTTACGAGATCAAAGGTGGAGCCCAGGATGATCCGGTTTCCCGAGATTGCGAGGGTGGGGGAGAAGTTGTACTCGATCCCCGGGTTTTCGGGTTTTGCGGGCAGTCCAAGGTCGACCCTGTAGCAATCGACCCCAGCTACCTTTTCAGACCTGATCAGTAACCTCGGGGCCTTCGGCTCCTGTTGCATCCGTGCAAGGTTGAAGATTCCAACCACGCTTTTAAACCCGACAATGAAGGTCTTTCCATCCTTGCTGGAGTCCTCAAGGTCGAGGACCAGGGCTCCGCCGGGGATCGCCGGGCTGGGGGTGGG
>CAJWZY010000204.1 GCA_913050545.1 uncultured bacterium
GGTGGAAACCCTGATCGTGGGAGATGGTCCACCCACACTGGGATGGTCGAGCCACAGGGTGCCGTTAGAATCCACCCGGTCCCCGGGAGCCCCGAGGTTGATCCCGAGGCGTACGATTCCAGCGGGCTCGCTCTCTCCCCAGGAGGCCCATTGTTCATGCTCCTGCGGCATGCTGACGAGGGCGAGTCCCACGGGAAGGGGGTAGCTGCAGGTGCAGCCTTCGTAGAAATAGGGAATGTTCAGGAGGCCACCGGCCGGTATGACGCTATTGGTACAGCCGGAACGCGGTCCGCTGATGTGGATGGTGCCGCTCTCGCTGCGAAGATCGTAAAAGGCGGCGGTGCCTGAGCGCATCGAATAGATGTGTCCGTAGTTGATCCCTCCATCACAGCCGTAGCTCTTGGGGAAGGACCGCGGGGTCTTCAGGCCCGTGAGCGGACTGATCCGGTCGCCTGTCTTTGGTTTTTTCGGTTTCCAGGCATCTTTCTGCGTCGGCGGGCGGTACTGGGTTGGCTCCCGTTCTTGAGAAGAGGTCTCTCCCAGCTGCGAGCGCAGGGGCTTGTTTTCATCAGGTGAGAGGATCCTGCCGGTGTAAATATCGGAGAGGACAGCGTTCAGCAGCGGGTAGTCCTTGTTCTTCGCGGACGCAGAGCGTGGGTGATGCCAGTTCTTGGGGCGGGAGATCATGATCCCCGAGAGAAACTGGGGCTGGGGAGATCTCTTGAAATGTCCCAGGGAGTCATCGAACCAGAGGACTCCCAGCGGTGCCTTCACCAGCTCATCCGGGCTTGACCACCCTCCCGAATAGTCGGTTGAACCCGGCAGGGGGCCGTCCCGCCAGAGCAGCAGGGAGCCTGAGTCGGTACTTTTCAGCCTCGACCCGTGCAGCTTGAGCGCCTTTACGGCGTCCCTGAGCTTCGCGGTGTCAGCGGCAGGCAGGTCGAAAACAGCTGTGCCTCCGAAGGGCCTGAGCAGCCTGAAGGTTTTCGTGGCCAGCTCTCCAGGGCTCCTTGCCCCCGAGGTTCTCACCACCACGAGATTTGCCAGGTAGGGGGGCAGGCTCTCCAGCGGAGAGCTGTCCTCGATGATGGAAATCTGTGAGCGGGGGAGGCCGAGGCTGTCGAGCCTGCGCTGTCCGGCGGAGGCTTCCACGGGGTCGTCGACAAAGGAGGTGACCTGCAGCCGTGAGGCGAGCGCAAGGGCCTCGCCCAGGGCGCCTGCACCCTTGCCGGTGACAATGCAGTAGCCGGTGTCCTGGTCAGTTTCAGAGAGAAGCTCCCTTGCCTGTTTCGAGACTGCGGCCTCGAGGGCCGGGGGCGGGTTGTTTTTTCGCTCTCTACCAGCTTCTTTCGCAGGTCCCCGGCCGAGGCAATAGACCCCTCCCTCCCTGGTGGTGACAAGGAGCTTGCCGCCACCGGCCGCGATGGAATGGATCTTGCCCTTGATTCCCTCGAGCTCTTTTTCAAAGGAGAAGAGCCTGTCGCCAATCTGGACCTGGCGTGCACTGCCCGGGGTTCCGGGGCCGGACCTTGGCCTGTCCTCATGCCGTTCACTGTTGACCCTGCTGTCGTGGATGATCTTTCCGCGCCGCCTGGCTTTCCCCTCATCGGTATCAGCCATGGCGAACCAGCCGCCAGGCACCCGGGAAAAGCCGGGCAGGGAGAAGTCCTTGATCCTGCCGCTAGCCAGGTCGAACCTGGCGGGATAGGCGGCACTGCAGGGAACCACCAGCTCATCGCCATTGATCACGAGGTAGCCCTGGGGGGAGATCCCACCGAAGGCACGGGCCCCGTGAGGGTGTGGACCGTAGATGTAGCCGCCCCGGTCGTTGAGCCAGGAGAGCTTCCCCGTTTTGGCGTCGAGGCAGTAGAGGAAGACTCCCTCGAAGGACCAGACGCCTGCGGCAAAGTAGATTTTTCCATCGTCGATGACGGGCCCGCCGCGGATCGGCCAGGCTGAGATGATACGACCGTTCCCAAGCAGCCTGCGCCTGGCCGGGGCTGCCCTGAACTTCCATTCAAGGACCCCTGTGCGGCCCTGGAGGCAGTAGAGGTAGCCATCATCTGACCCGAAATAGACCTTCCCGTCGAAGGCGCAGGGGGCAAAACGGACAGGGCCGTTTGCATGGAAGCGCCAGGCCTGCGAACCATCTTTGAGGTTGAGGGCCGTTACGCTGTCATTGAAGGATGAAGCTATAAAAACCAGGCCACCGGAGATGATCGGTTCATAGCCCGCATCAAACTGGAGCCTGGGGCTGCGGTAGGCAGGGGTCAGGGGAGGCCACTGCCTGTGCCACCTCACCTGGAGTTCCGCCGGGATTTTTTCGGGGGAGCTGGCGCTGCGCCTGGCATCGTAGCGCCAGGTTGGCCAGTCGCCGGCCGCCAGGGTGTTGCACAGCCCGGCACAGAGAACCAGGAAGGTGAGGCTCTTTCCGGTTATTTTTCCCTGGAGGGTGGCGGGCCGCATTGTTGTTGCTGTCTGCTGGGTCATTATTCCTGTTCCGGGGGCTGGTCGATAGAATTCACGGCAAGGGGAACCCCGTTTTTTTCTTCACCGAGTTCTTTATCCGGAGAGAACAGCATAGGGTAATACCGGCCTGAAATCGCTGTTCCCTGGGGGAGGACTGGGAAATTATGTGTGTCCTTACCCGAGAGGATCTCTGCATTAGAGCGCACTCCGTCGAGGACCATATTGATGACGATGGCCCGGCGGGGATTTTCAGACCGGTTTTCTGCAGACCCGTGAAGGGTGAGAGGGTGGTGAAAGACCCCGTGTCCGGCTGGTACCTCGGCCAGGAAAGGACTGTCAAGGGCTTTGCACTGGCTGTCGTCGAGCACCTCGCGGGCGGCGTCCATCTCCCCGGTCAAGCCTGTGATGGGCAGGAGTCCCCAGCGGTGACTGCCGGGAATGTATTGCAGGCAGCCGTTATCGGCGTCTGCATCATCGAGAGGGATCCAGCAGGAGAGGTGGGCCATGGGTTGGGTCCAGGTCCAGTAGGAATAGTCCTGGTGCCAGGCAACAAGACCTCCATGCTCAGGTGGTTTAATAAAGAGCTGGTCGTGGAAGAGCCGAACGGCCCCGCCCAGCAGCTGGTGGGCTGCCATGCGAAGAGCGGGAGCCCAGGGCAGGTCATGGAGGGCTGGTTCGAGCTGCCAGGCACCGAGTGCGTGGAAGAGCACCTTGCCCTCATCTTCAGCCTCGTTGAGGTGGAATTCATAAAAGAGGGAGTTGTCCGGATGGCCGGGGTCAATGACCTTGTTGAGCTCATCGCGGAGCTGTTCAAGCTGGAGGGAATCAAGAACCTGGATCCCGGGCAGGAACCCATTCTCTTCGTAGCTTTGTACCTGCTCCCGGCTCAGGGCATAGCCCTGCCATTCACCTGGAGCTTGCGGGGAATTGAAGAGTTTGCTGACTGGTTCGTGTTGTCTGGAAAGGTCCATGGGCGTTATTTTTTTCCGAAGGCATCTTAACCCCGCCGGGTTTTACGTGAAACCTCGGTTGTGCGGCTGTTTTTCCCCCCTGGAGGCCTGCAGGGGGCAGGCCTGCCGATTCGCGGAGCATACTTTTATATCTCCAGGGGCTCTGATAAAATTCGTGTCAGCTGGTCCCAGCAAGTGTTTTTTGCTCCCGCCTGTTTTATCTTGAGTGGAGCTTTTCTGGAGCGGCTTAAAATGCTTACAGTTTCTGGTTCATCCCGGCGGTTCTGTGACGGAGTCAGCAGGCGCCAGTTCATCGCCGCTGGCTCTCTTGGCGCCTTCGGTCTCTCCCTGCCGGACCTCCTCAGGGCCGAGGGAGCACGGCCCGCTGGCGGGCGCAGGCGGTCGGTGATCCTCATCTGGCAGCACGGTGGCCCGTCCCAGCTCGACACCTTCGACATGAAACCCGATGCTCCCCGGGAATACCGCGGGCCTTACGGGTCGATCCCGACCAGCCTTCCCGGCTTGCGAATCAGTGACAAGATGCCCTTCCATGCCAGGATCATGGACAGGACCTCGGTGATCAGGAGCTTTACCCACACCAACGGCGATCATTGGGCTGCAGCTCACTGGCTCCTTACAGGCTATCTCGGTGCTACCGGCTCAGATCGCAAGGCGAGGAATCCCTCGATGGGATCGATCAGCACTCATCTCCTGGGTTCTCATGCCAGGGGAGTGCCGGCCTATGTGAACATGAACGATGGTGGTTTCGGGTTTCACGGCGCCTCCTACCTGGGAGTTGCCTGCAATCCCTTCAGGACCGGCACCTACAGCTATGGTAACGAGGCCGGCATGCTGCCGACGGCCCGTGCCTCGAGCCTCAAGCTCATCGATGGGCTGACCGCTGATAAGATCTCGACCCGGGTCTCTCTCATGAAACGTCTCGATGCGCTTCGCAGTGACATTGACAGATCAGGAGCCTTTGAGGGGATGGACAGCATGTTGCAGGAGGCGGTGGACATCGTCACCTCCGGCAAGGCGCGGGCTGCCTTCGATGTTTCTCTTGAGGACAAACAGACCCGGGAGCGCTATGGCCCGGGCTGGGGAGAGCAGGCCCTGATGGCTCGCCGCCTGGTCGAAGCGGGGGTTCGTTTTGTTACCCTGAATACCGGCTACTGGGATGACCACGGCAACATCAAGAAGGCGCTGGACAACAAGCTGCCGCGGCACGACCGGGCGCTCGGGGTCCTGATCGAGGATCTCTCCGAGCGTGGCCTGCTTGAGGACACCCTGGTGGTCTCGGCCGGTGAGTTCGGCCGAACCCCGAAGATGAACGACAAGGCCGGCCGCGACCACTGGCCGCA
>CAJWZY010000205.1 GCA_913050545.1 uncultured bacterium
GCGGCGCCGGCGATCAGCGCGATCCCACCCCAGGTCTTGCGATCGCACTTCGGACGAAGAAGAGTCGACATCCAGAGACCGGCACCGGGTGGGCTCCACCAGGACCGGTTTTTCTGTCCTCTTCCCCTGGTCTGCTCCAGGGCGATGTGGGTGGTCCATTGAGGAGCTCCTGCGGCGGCTGCCTGGTGAATGCTGTCGAGGGTAGAGGTGAGGACCTCGAAGATCTCGATGGGGGGGAATGGAGCCTGGTCTTTCATGGGAAAGTACTGCAAAGGGGAGACGGTGAACGGCAGGATTTTCTGCAGAGGTGACTTTCACCTTTTTTTCCCCTGATTGTCAAGCTCGCGGCGGAGTCATATAATCCTCGCTGCGTTGCGCGTGCTGGAACTGGAGAGGATGATGAGTAAAAGCGCTGAAAATTATCTCAGGGCGGGAGACGTTCTCAAGGAGTCGGGTATCTCCCACCAGGTGCTTTACAGGTACGTTACCCAGGGGTTGATCCAGGAGGCGGGGCAGACCGAGGGAGGGCAGCGCCTCTACCATCCGCGTGTTGTTCACCTGATTGAACGAATCC
Organism: uncultured bacterium; assembly: GCA_913050545.1. Lineage (GTDB taxonomy): Bacteria > Planctomycetota > UBA8108 > UBA8108 > UBA8108 > UBA8108. The sequence continues at coordinate 575 of CAJWZY010000205.1, forward strand.
AGGGCTTGAGCAACAGCGGCTATTCTTTACGCGACATCAAGGACATCTTCTTCAAGGAGAAGAGGGTCCAACGCGCCTGCGAGAACAGGAAGACTCGGAAAAAAAAACGGGATTCTTGAGAACCTGGAGCTCAAAGGAACCAGAGGCTCTCAAGAACCCGAAGCGCCTTGCGGCGCAATTTTATTTTTCCCAGAGTGAGTGGAAGGCGCTCTGCGCCCTGCTTACTTTCTCCTCGGCCGCTTTTCGCACTGAGTCGGTCATTGCGAAATCTTCACAGTAGTTCTGCACATCGCGGGGACCTATCCACTCGGTACCATCGAGAGTGCATTCCCTGGAGACAGCGTGGTCGAAGTGATGACAATTTTTACAGCAGTGAAGGGTCTTTCCGCAGCCTTCACAGACCTCTCTCAATCGTGGCTGGGCTCCGTAACCCATCCATGGAGTTCCGCACCGATGGCACTTCTTCATGTTCTCTTCTTTTCTTCTCAAGGCACTGCGACGGTGAGGGGGAGAGCACGATCGCATTTACTGATTCGCCACTCCACTGGCGCATCAACGGAGAGGTTTTATATTTGCTGATGATTCAAGTCAAGGTGATTATCAGCCCGTGATGAAGGACATCAGTCTTTCTGCGGATTTTAAAGCAGAAGTTTTTCTGCCTCTGATGTTGCCTGACCTTTTTCTACGGGTGGGGGTGCGGTAGAATGCGAAGCAGGTGAAGAGAAACATGGCTCGTTTGATGATATTTGATGAACTGATGCGCGGGGTTGACCTTCCGGGTCATGCGATCATCATCGGGCGCTCCAAGCGGGTTGACCTGCCCATCACCGACAGGATCCTTTCGCGAAAACATTGCAGTATCATTCCTATGGATTCCGGTTTCAGCATTGTTGACCTCAAGAGCCAGAACGGTACCTTCGTCAACGGTGAACGGATCGACAAGGCTGATCTTGAATACGATGACGTGATCGAGATCGGGGAGACTGTCATGGTGATCCTGGATACCGATTCCTGGAACCGGGGGGAAGGCCTTACCCGTCTGCGCAATCCGGTGAAGGCGCAGGAGCTGATTCAGAAGATCAACGGAAGTTCAGTTCCGGTTTCCGGGCTCGAATCGAGGGTGCCGGGTGAAGCCGATGGGGGAGGCGCCGGGGCGGGGCAGTCGCTGGTGGCCCGACTCCTCGAGGACCTGGTACTCAGAGAGCTTGCCGGGGCATTGCTGAAGGAGTCTCCCCGCTATCGCGATGCCGTTCAGGCTGTGGCGCAGCAGCTGCTTTCAGATGGATGGGTGGGGAGGAACCTGGAAGAGACCCGTGCCAGGGCTCGTGAGCTGCTGGCTGCTGTAGAAGATGGAGAAATTTCCGCGCCGGATGACGGGGATGGATCCAGTGGTGGTGAATCATCAGAGGAGGAGTAAGAGAAGGTGAGTGACCGGGAAAAACCCGACGAGACCCTGACCGAAGAGGAGCTGGAGATACTTGGCCAGGTGCTCGATCAGATCGCGTCGGAAGGATTCAGCCCCTCGGCAGGGACAGAGATCGAGGAGGATGATGCAATAGAGCCTGGCCAGGGGGAGGGTCGGATCCTTCTGGCTCTACGCGAGGGGGCTGATCGTGACCTTCTCGATGAGATCTGCCGTGAGCTCGACACCGGTGTGCAGCACATCCGTGACAGGTATTCGGTTCTTGATGAGCTCAGGCGCCAGCCGGCCAGGTTGCTGGTCAGCGATCTCGCTCTCTGGGAAGATGGGGGAAGCCTCCTGCTGGAGAGGATGGCGGCAGGAGCAGTTGGGGTTCCCATCATATTCATCCGTGACAGTGGGGAGCAGCTGAGTGCAGGTGTGAGAGATGCGTTGACCTGTACCTCGATGGAGCGTCCACTGCTTCCCGAAGATGTGAGAAAGCTGGTCGAGAATGCGCTCGGCGGTCCCGTGGAGGCAGCAGTTGGAGAGGAATCGCGGGAAGAGCTGGAGGAATCTCCAGCCAGGCCTGGGCATTCTCATCACTGGCTGCCGTTTTTCTTTGAGGCTCGCAAGGCGCTGAGAACCTCCGATTACAAGGGGCGTCGCTTTCGCATAGTGCTGGGACTCTTGACCCTGCACATGTCTCCGGAGTCGGTTTTCCTCCTGGAGAGGGACTCGGAAGGAACCCGTTTGCAGGCTTTTTGCGCTACCGCTGGAGAAAACGTTGAGACAGACCATCTCCTGGGCCGTATTCGCGAAACCCTCGGGAAAAATCAGTCTGTTGGATACGGTCCCAATGGCGAATTGGCGTTTAAGCTGCCGGTCCGGGGGGGATGTCGGCGGCTGGTTTATATCGAATTCGGATCCCCTGTGCTTGACTGGGAAACTGAGTATGTCGATGAGCTTCTTCACGTCCTGGGCGAAGAGGTCTGAGCCCCCGGGAACCTTGACAGGTCTTTTTTCCGTGAAGATGCTCCCTGTCCATGGCAGGTTGGCGTCTACCATTTGACGAACCCTTGGCTTCTTTTTTCTTAAAGAAGGTCACAGCGGGCATATAATCAGATGTAGTAGAAGCTCTTTTAAAGAGACGGTTAATCAGCGTTGGTTTTTTCTACAAGTGAAAAGATCACCGGGGTTTGAACAGGGTGTAGCCGGGGGGCAATACGGTGGTCAGAAATTTTTTCCAGAAGAAAAGAACGAACATGTTCAGTAACAAACAATTCATGCAGGGTTTAAATCAATCTTTCCGCCAGTGCCGGGAGGGTTTCCGGATTTTTGCAGGCCCCGCCATTTTACTGTTGGCATTGCTCCCCTGTATTCAGCTGCGTGCCCAGGTGATCAACGAAGTGATTGCCCAGAACAGCACCCAGGATCCGATCGATGTGGGCTGCGGGCATCCTGACATGATCGAGATCTACAACAACACCGACGATACGATCTTTCTCGGCCAGGTATCGCTGGCCAACAGCTATTTTCTCTCAGATTCTTCCGCCGGGACCGAGCCCCAGTTTGATCCGACGACGGCCTGGCCTTTCCCTCCCAACCGATCAACGCTCGGCAGTGGCGCGCGCCTGGTGATCTTCTGTGATGGCAACGCCACCCAGGGAACCTGTTCGCTGCATGCTGGTTTCAATATCGAGAACGATGGCAGTGAAACAATTGTCCTGTGGGGACCTGAGCAGGCCGATGGCAGCCGCCAGGTTGTCGACAGGGTGTTCCTTCCTCCCATGGACGAAGATGTCTCTTTCGGCCGTGTTTCTGATGGTGCGGGTGGAAATAATGTCAGCCTCGAGGAGACCCTCGATCATTTTTCATTTTTCCTTCCCGGTGACAGTACGTTTGGATCCTGCACAGCGATTGCGGGTGTCTGCCTCGTTCCCGGACAGAGCCGGCGCTATTGCAGTGGTGGCAGAAACAGTGGTGCTGGAAACCTCGGACCGCGCGTAAACAGGATTGACCAGTCTTCCAACAGTCCTGGAGCAGGAGAGGCTGTTGAGCTGACGGTTCGAATTCGTGATGACAAGGTCCCGACCCCGGGCAACATCGCCAGTGTAGAGATCGTCTACAGGGTCAAGGCCCCCGGTGGAGGATTCGCTGCAGAACAGATCGTTCCTATGGACTATGACACCGAATTCGGCGTGCGCTCCGAGCAGGACACGCCTCTTGATCTTTTCAGCTTGTGGACAGGAAGGATTCCTCAGCAGGTGACGGGGTCCAGGGTCGAGTTTTACTTCCGGGTTGAAGATGTCGAAGGGCTCAGCGGCACGAGGCCGCGTAATCTTTGCCACCTGATGGAGGGTTATGGCGAGGGAGTAGGTCCCTGTGACCGCGAGTTCGGCCCTGAGGCGAACGGTTGTGTTCGCGATTTGCAGGATGTGACCTGCCGCAATGGAACCATCGATGGAGAGGATGAGGATGGCTGCGGGCAGGAAGGCGGCGGTATCAGGGGTGAACGCTACATAGCCTGTAACGCACGCAGCACCTATGCCGTGGGCTATACTCCGCGGGCAGGGGTAGCGGCGATTCTCGTTAACGAGGTTGTTCCCAGCCAGACCGATCTGCTCACCGATCCGAGTGAGATGCCCTGCATGCCGGACGATCTCTGCCCGGCCGAGAATCCCGACTGTTGCCGCAGGGATGAAGACTTTGTTGAGCTGCTCAACACCTCTGGCCAGGAGGTCGACCTGAGCGGGTGTTATATTTCAGACAGCTTCTTTGATCCGCGCCGCTGGC
>CAJWZY010000206.1 GCA_913050545.1 uncultured bacterium
GCGTGATGGAGCGAACCAGCCAGCAGACCAAGAAGGTCTACCAGATCAGCAAGGTCGAAGGCAACCTGACGCTCGCTCCCGCAGGTTCCAATGGAAAAACACGCTACGCCCTTCTCAGTGGCCGGGTAAAACTGACCGACGAGGGTCCCGGCGACTTCAGCTACGAGGGCAAACTCGATATCGTACTGACCTACGGGAGCACCCAAACGAAGGTGGTCTCTCTCAAGGGAGTCTTCGACGGAATCTACCCGCGCTACAGCCGGGTGCAGGAGCGGGTGCGAAAGATTCCGCTGCGCGCCGCCTTTGAATCACTGCCGCTGGCTTCTGCTGATTCCACCGCTGAAAACAGCAGACTGTAAAACCCTGCCCGAAATCAGGGCCGGTGTTTTTTGATGAAGGACTCCTCCAGGGCGCCGGTGTGGGCCTTCTCGGGGAAGTCATAATCGTGCGGCAGGACCAGGCCCGTTGATTGGGAAGATCCAGGAATGAGCTTTTGCTCCATCATGCGCGCGCGCCGCTTCTGCCCGAGCTCAGTATCGAGCCTGGAAAAGTTCTCAAGAGCGAGCTTCCTGCGAACCGGGTCTTTCGGATCGGGCGAGATTTTCTCAAGGAAGGGACGGTAGCGCCTGAGCTCCTTAGCCAGGTTTTCGCTGCTGCCTACGACATCGGAGCCGAGCATGAAATTATCCGGATGGGAGCGAACAAGCTCTGCCCAGGTGTCGAGGTCCTTGAGAATATAGTCCTCGAAGACGACCCAGGAGAGGTCGATGCAGACCTGGCTGCCGAATTGATCAAGCACAGCATCGATCCAATGAGGCAGATTCTCAACAACAACCCGCCGGCTGATACCAGCGTGGCACCAGATAAACTTCGTATCCGGGCAATAGCTGAAGAGATCAACCAGCTCATCCAGATAGACCGGCTCTTTCACTTCCGATGAGCTGCGCGAAACCGGCGCGATATTGTGGTGGATGCTTACGGGAAGGTCTACTTCACCAGCAAAACGGCAGATCCTCTTCAGGGCCGGATGGTTCCCCCGCGGGCGGTCTCCGATTGTCAGGTTGGTCAGGTCATCATGGCGTGACATCACCTCGCCGATCCCCTTCCAGACACCGGGAAACTCCTTGATCCTCTTGACCACCAGGTCTACAGCCCCGAGATCGGTACCATCAAAACCACAGATGAAAGGAGCCAGCGAATCAAGCCTTGCGAGGGCCTCGGCATCAGCGGCAAATTTCATCCTGTATTCGAGGAAGGCCGCGCCGATGAGATAATCGGTATCCCTCGCCCGCACCACCCGCGAGCTCGAGTCCAGGTAGTAGCGCGGCCTGGCAAAAGGTTCGTTCTCTGACCACTTTTTCAGAAAGGGCATCCCCGAGACCATTGCGTGATCGACTCCCGCTGAGTCCATATCCCTAAACAGCAGGGTCAGACGGCGCCATTGCTCGCCAAAGGGAAGAGCCAGGTAGCGTACGGCCTTGCTCCCCCTGATCTCACCCCGCTCGCCGATCCCCTTGAAGTATCCATCGGAGTTATCAAAGGCGCCGTTCTGCAGAAAATCGATAAGGTGAACATGCGCATCTGAAAAGCGATCCGGGCTTGTTGCCGTATCTTCCGCCTCCGCTGGAGCCCGGGGCAGCCGTGCCGGTGCACCGGTCGGGTTCTTCGTTAACGACGGCGCACAACCCGCGACACACGTCGCAAGGAGCAGAGCGGCAATATACCTGGGAAAAACCATCTCGCTATTTCAGTCCCTTCAGTTCGATTGCCCGGGTAAGCCGGGACCGCTTATTTAATATGATGGGGAACACAGGGTCAACAGGGGCAGAACTCAAACCCGGCAAATGAACTTGTCAAGAAAGCGCACGGCAGGTGAAAATCCCCATACGAAATAAAAGCACCTGCCAGGGGTATCATCGCCAGCCATGAAAACAACAGCCTGCTTCCTGCTTCTCACACTCTGCACGATCAGCACCCGGGCCGTCGACGGCTGGCCGGCCGGAGTCCGCGAGGTCCGCTATCCAAGCACCGCTGACAAGACCGAGCAGCCGGCTCTCTTTTACTCACCTGTCGCGAAAGAACCCCGCCCGCTGCTCGTCGGCCTCCACACCTGGAGCAGCGACTATAAAAACGGCTACGACATTCCCTACGCGAAGTGGTGTGTCGAGCAGGGCTGGGTTTTCATCCACCCGAACTTCCGCGGACCCAACCGGCGGCCGGAGGCCTGCGGTTCGGAGCTGATGGTGAAGGACATATCGAGCGCGGTGGAGTGGGCCGCGAAGCAGGCCGCTGTTGACCGCGACCGCATCTACCTCGTCGGCACCTCCGGCGGAGGACACGCCGCCCTGCTCCTGGCCGGAAGGCTTCCCGAGCTCTGGGCCGGGGTGTCCGCCTGGGTCGGCATCTCGGATCTCTCCGCCTGGCACAGCGAGTGCAAGAAGGCGAAGCGCAAATACTGGCATGACATCGAGGCCTCCTGCGGCGGTCCTCCCGGCAAGAGCCCCGCGGTCGACAGCGAGTACAGCCGACGCTCACCCCTGACGTGGCTCGGAGACTACCGGGGACCCGCGCTCGACATCAACGCGGGAATCCACGATGGTCACACCGGCAGCGTGCCCATCACACGTCGACGGTGAACCGCAGGCAACGAAAAACCCGAGCAATGCTCGGGTTTTTTTATGGGCCGGGAGGGTCGTATATGGTCTCCTCCCTCATTGCAAGGCATCAGTTTTTGACGGCAAGAGCAGGTTGTCTGTCGTATATCCGGCCTCAGTGTGCAGCACAGTGCTGCGGGCCTCGATGAGCAGTCGCCACGTATCGTCCTTATCGAGCTCGCGGCCTGTGTGGCCATGACCCTCCTCAGGTTTTCGATACATCGGTTTGACCTGTATTACCACCATCTGCTGATTGCCTTCGCAACCTGGGGGTGTGCCTTACCTCTTGGTTAAATCAAGTGTGTGGCTGCTGCGCTTCAGGCCGGAACGGCTTGGTATGGGTGCCCTCGAGCCACTACTGCCCAGCCGATGCGTGCCAGTTTGTTGGCCAGTGCCACGACTGCCTTGTTGTAACCTCGTCGCTCGATCAGGCTGCAGACCCAGCGACTTAGTCTGTCGTCACGCTCTTTGGCGTAACGGGCAACGGCTCTGGCCCCATGCACTAGTAGCGCCCTGAGGTGTCTATCCCCGCGCTTGCTGATACTGCCGAGCACAGTCTTTCCGCCAGTGCTGTACTGCTTGGGTACCAGCCCGAGAGCCGCAGCCACATCACGACCGCAACGGAACTGCTGGCCACTCCCTAGCCAGCCATAGAAGGCGCTGCTGACGATAGGGCCGTAGCCCGGCACGCTCATCAAGCGCTGGCAGGCTTCGTTTTCTGCGGCCTTGGTTTTGATTTCGCGTTCGTACCAAGCGAGCTCCTGCTCCAGCGCGATGAACAGCTGATACTGCCGGCCCAGCAGTTCCCGCAGGCGCCATGGCAAGCCGTTCTCCGCATCTTCCAACTGTGCGATGACCGTCTGCCTGAAGCGGTACTTACCTTCAGGCAGATCCACGCCGTGATCTGCGAGTAAGGCTCGAGTCCGGTTGATCAACCCCGTCTGTTCAGTCACCAGCGCCTGGCGCAGACGATGCAGGCTCTGGTCCAACTGCTGATCGACCGTCTTGATCTCAACGCAACGAATACGGCCATGCTGAACCGCCTCAGCAATGGCAAGCGCGTCGTTGTAATCGTTCTTCTGGCCACGCAGGTAGGCTTTGACATGCTGTGCAGGCAACAGCTGCACACTATGACCTAACGCGCGTATCTCCCTGGCCCAGTGGTGCGCGCCGGAGCAAGCCTCCATGCCAACGACAGCCCCCGGATGATTGGCCAGAAATGGCAGCACCTCATGGCGACGAAGCTTCTTGCGCCGGGCTGGTTTGCCCGAGCCATCAAGGGCGGCAACGAAGAAAATGTGCTTTGCCAGGTCGATGCCAATTGTCATAGATTGGTTCATGGTCTCCTCCTGTCTCCGTTCGGTTCCAGTAGATGCATAGCATCTATCCCCTGGCGCATCGACGCCGTAGAAGGGAGAGGGCGGAGACCATCTCATCGAGTTCCAACTCGGCCTGGGGACGCAGGCATCGCCTTTGGTCGAGTTGGAACTAGACCCTCCCGGCTTCCAATCCTCTCCCGCATGAACTCCAGCACAGCCCGTCGCCCCAACTTGCCGCCCGGCCCCGCTGATCAGGCATAATGCGTCCTTGTCCGAACCGGAATTCGACGCCAGATGTTTTTTACCAACGAGCGACTGCAGTTCTTCCGCCCGCTCACCAGCAAATACCGCGAACAGATTGTCGAGTGCCTGCGCCTGCTGCACGAGCGGCTGTACAGCGCCCGCGCCGACTACGGCGAATCACTCAAGCGCGAGCAGGTGCTGGATATCTTCAGTGAAGCGCTGGAACGCGCGCCGCTACTGGAAAGCGAAGACGAAGATGCCAGCCGCTTCAAAAGCAACCGCGAGCAGGCCAGCTGGATTCTCACCAGCCTGATCGAAAACGGCTGGCTGGAGCGCCAGGTGGATCAGGCGACCTTCCAGTCCACCTACCCGTTCAGCCGCATGGGCCGGTTGTTTGCCCAGTCGCTGGCCGAGGCCGAGAAGAAGCTCGCGAAGGAGGACCGGGCGCTCGCGCAGCAGCAGCGCTCCGGGCCGTACACCCGGAAGGCCAAGCGGGAGGGCGTCAAGCCCGCGGGCGCGAGCGCGCCGTTC
>CAJWZY010000207.1 GCA_913050545.1 uncultured bacterium
CTCTTGAGAACGATCTCTACAACCAGGTATTCCGTATAGAAGAAGACTTCAAGCTGGCGCTGATGAAAAAAGATGGGCTGAAGACAGCCCAGGGAGTTCGTGTCCCCGACCTGGTCGAGCTGTCCTTCAAGTTCTATCGCGACACCTGGAAGAAGCTCCCGGATTTTGACCTGCTCAAGCACGAAACAGAGGGGAGCCTGGCCGATGGTTTTCTCTCTCTGAAGCCGGCCTCCCGCAAACATGCGATCGGGCTGGTATTTGAGGGCAGGCTGAAGGTTCCTGCTGCTGGAAAATATTCTTTCCGGCTCTCCAGCACAGGAGGCGTCCGCCTGCTGATCGATGGGGCGAAGGTGCAGGATGCCGATGGGACTGGCAACCATTCTGCTGATGCGACGGTTGATCTCGCAGCAGGACTGAGAAAGATCCGCCTCGAGTATTTCAACGGCTACGACGAGCCGAAGCTTTCCCTCCGGTGGTCCGGACCTGGTTTCGAGAACCGGGCCCTGACGCTCACCAGGGAGGAAGGGGCAAGCCTTGTAGGTGATTCAAGGCAGACTCCCGAGCGCTGGAGCTATACCCTCAAGGACCCTGGTGGGGGCTGGGCGAGACCTGGCTTCAAGGCCAAGGGCTGGAAGAAGGGGCCGGGCGGGTTTGGTACCAATGGCACCCCTGGCGGGGTGGTCAAGACCGAGTGGAAGACCCGGGACATCTGGCTGCGCAAAGATTTCAATCTCGACCGGGTTCCAGGCTCACTGTTCCTGGATATCCATCACGATGAAGATGCCGAGGTCTATCTCAATGGGACCCTGGTCAAGAAACTTCCAGGGCACATTGGGAAATACGTTTCCTTTACCCTGCCTGAAAGAGCGGTCCAGACCCTTGGGGTCGGTGTCAATACTCTTGCGGTTCATTGCCGCCAGACCGGTGGTGGGCAGTATATTGATGTCGGGCTGCGGGCTGGAAAGTTCCGCGATGTTGACATTGCGACCCTGATCAAGAGGCGCGGGGATGAGCTGGTCGGCGCTGAAAAACGAAAGCTCTATACTGACCTTCGAGCCAGGCTCCAGGACAGCAAGGCGAGGGGGATTGTACAGGCCACCAAGCCGACGACCTACGACACCCTGGCTGTTGCCGAGAAGGGCCGTTCGCCTACCCATGTCCTCCTGAGGGGCAATCCTCATATCCAGGGCAAGAAGGTTGAACCCGGCTTCCCGGCGGTTCTTACCTCGATCGCACCGCAGATTTCACAGCAGGCGAATAACTCCCCGACCTCCGGCAAGAGATTGGCGTTGGCTAAGTGGATGATGGGCAAGGATAACCCCACGTCCTCCCGGACGATTGCCAACCGTCTCTGGCAGTTCCATTTCGGCCGGGGCATCTGCCATACCCCCAGTGATTTCGGTAAGCTTGGGCGACTCCCGACTCATCCGCAACTACTGGACTGGCTGGCGGCAGAGGTGGTTGCGCGGCGCTGGAGTCTCAAGGAAATGCATAAGCTGCTGATGACATCGAATGTTTTCATGATGTCCTCGGCGTCCGTGGACAAGTCACTGGCAGCCGATCCTGCCAACAATCTCTTCTGGCGGTTCAACATGCGTCGCCTGTCGGCCGAAGAGATCCGGGATTCGATCCTGGCTGTCAATGGAACCATCAATCTCAAGTACCTCGGACCGAGTTTTTATCCCGAGGTTCCAAGAGAGGTTCTCCAGACCTCGTCCCGTCCGGGTGGGGTGTACAGGAAGTCTTCCCCTGCGGAGCAGGGCCGCCGCAGCGTCTATATCTTCATCAAGCGTTCGCTGATTCCACCGATGATGTCGACACATGATCTTGCGGATACAGATTCCAGCTGTGCTGTGCGTTTCACGACGACAGTTCCGACGCAGGCCCTTACCATGCTCAACAGCAAGTTCCTGAATGACCAGGCCGGCGTGTTTTCCAGCTATCTTCAGAAAAAGGCGGGGGACGATGTCGGTGAGAAGGTCAGGCTGGCGCTCAGCCGGGTTTTCTGCCGGGATCCGGTGAAGACTGAAATAGATGGTTGCCTTAAATTGATTAAAGACTTCCAGGTGGAGGATAAATTCAACGCCGAACAGGCGTTCAAGTACTTCTGTCTTCTTGCCTTGAACCTCAATGAGTTTGTGTACCTAGACTAGGGAGTGAATCGAAAATGAAGAATCCAACTGACAGCGGTGGAAGCCAGTTCTGTGGCCGTACCCGTCGGGAATTCCTCTGGGAAACAGGCGGCGGTTTTACCGCGACGGCCCTGGCCGGAATGCTGGGCGACAGCTTTTTTGCCAACCAGAGCCTTGCCGCGGATGGCGCGACGAAGTTTGAAAGCCCCCTTGCGGTTAAGAAACCTCACTTCAAGGCCAAGGCCAAGAGCGTGATCTTTCTCTTCATGTACGGAGGTCCCAGCCAGGTAGAAACTTTTGATTACAAGCCTAAGCTGTATCCGCTCGATGGAAAAACCATCGATGTCAAGACCTTCGGTCGCGGTGGCCGCAAGAGCAAGGGACGGGTTGTGGGGCCCAAGTGGAAGTTCAAGCGTTATGGTAAATGCGGCAAGATGGTGTCGGATCTCTTTCCGCACCTGGGGACCTGTGTTGATGACATCGGCTTCATCCATTCGATGTATGCCGACTCGCCGCTGCATGGATCGGCCCTGCTCAACATGAACTCGGGGCGCGTCCTCAGCGGCAATCCCTGTATCGGCACCTGGGCAACCTACGGTCTCGGCAGCGAGAACCAGAACCTGCCCGGCTTTGTTGTCATGCTCAGCAAGAAGGGCGGACCGATCAGTGGCGCGAAGAACTGGACCAGCGGCTACATGCCGGCCTCCTACCAGGGCACGGTCGTCAAGGCATCGGGTACGCCGATCCTCGACCTGGCCCGCCCCGCGGGAGTCAGCAAAGAGGCCCAGAGGCGAATGCTCGACCAGCTGAACCATATGAACTCAGCCCACCTGGCCGAGCATCCGACCAACTCGAATCTCGCGGCGAGAATCGCCAGCTATGAGTTGGCCTTCAACATGCAGAAGCATGCTCCCGAGGCTGTGGATTTCAGCCAGGAGTCAGAGGCTACCCGTAAGCTCTACGGAGTCGGAGAGAGCCGTACGGATGATTTCGGCAGCAAGTGCCTGCTGGCCAGGCGTCTCGTTGAGCGTGGTGTCCGCTTTATCCAGATCTACTCAGGTGGTGCTCACAACGACGACAACTGGGATGCCCATGCAGGAATGGAGCGCAACCATACGTTCCATGCCGGCAATACCGACAAGCCGATCGCCGGGTTGATCAAGGATCTCAAGCAGCGCGGAATGCTGGATGAGACCCTGATTGTCTGGGGTGGAGAGTTCGGGCGCCAGCCAACCGCCGAATATGCCAAGGGAACCGGCAGGGACCACAATTCCTACGGCTTCACCATGTTCATGGCCGGTGGAGGTATCAAGGGAGGTGAAAGTGTCGGCAAGACCGACGAGCTCGGAGCCCACGCTATCGAGGACCGCTTCCACGTCAAGAACCTCCATGCCACGATGTTGACCCAGATGGGACTCGATCCGAACAAGCTGAGCTTCTTCTACAACGGTCTCAACCAGAGGCTGGTTGGAGTTGAAGGCGCTGAGCCGATTCACCAGTTGATTTCGTAGTAGTCCAGGCCGGGTGGATGGAGCCAGGGAATACTCAGGGGGGATTGCCCTGCTGTGGTTTCCTGGCGCTGTTGTAAAGGGCGCTGGTACACCTGCAGGGAGCGGAGACTCGCTGAGGGAGGCAGCTTCCCGCTGAGTGCAAGTGTCCTGGCTGTTCCCTTTGCCGGGAGCTCTCGGAGGCGGTTAGTAATTTGCCGGCAGTAGAGAGTGACCAGGGTGCCAGGTGGCTCCCTGTGAGACAAGATGAGCGACCAGAAAGAAAAGATACTCCAGTTCGGGGCCGGGAAGTTTCTCAGAGCCTTCTTCGATCTGTTCGTGCAGGAGGCATTTGAAGCAGGCGAAGATCCCGGCAAGGTGGTGGTGGTCCAGTCGACCACGGGAGCACGCGCTGCTGACCTCGCTGCTCGTGGCTGCAGCTACCACGTGCTCCTTCGTGGTATCAGGGGCGGTGAACAGGTGGACTCTGTTTGCCGGGTTGAGAGCATCAGCAGGGCCCTGGTTGCGGGGGAGAGTTGGCCGGAGGTTCTCGAGCTGGCGCGGTCGGAGGATCTTGAGGTCATCGTTTCGAATACGACGGAGAAAGGCTACGAGGTGGATGATTCCGATGGCCCGGCTTCTTCCCCTCCGGCTTCTTTTCCCGCAAAGCTGCTGCAGGTACTTCAGGCTCGCTTCGAGGCCGGGCGCAGAGGGGTGACGATCCTTCCCTGCGAATTGGTTGAACACAATGCCAGCACCTTGCGAGGGATTGTCCTGGGGCTCGGCGAGAGCTGGGGGCTGCCGCTTGAATTTTTGCGCTGGCTGGCTAAGGAATGTTCCTGGCATGAGAACCTGGTCGACCGGATTGTAACCGGGCGCCCTGCGGCCCATCCCCTGCTCGAGGAGGATCCCCTTGTGATTGCCTGTGAGCCCTTTCCCCTCTCTTGGATTTATAGTCGTAATGAATGCCCATAAGAATTTTACCATTTTTTTTTATATGTTTACTTTGTTAAAAGTGAATTTTCAAGTTACTATTCGATTATGGCTATTTTAAAGCTATTACAAATGTTTTTTAAGTATTTGCGTCAGGAATTTGAGCCCATATAGCTCAGTCGGTAGAGCGCTTCC
>CAJWZY010000208.1 GCA_913050545.1 uncultured bacterium
GTCTTCCAGGGCCTCATGCTCGGCGAGGTTTCCGTTGATGAGGCGTGATCCGCCCGACGCGCAACCCTGATCGCGCGCCGCCCGCGCGATGGTCGCCCCGGTGTCGAGTTCCGGCGACACGAGGACGGTGGAGCGCAGGGCCGGCAGGGCGGTCCACCACCAGTTCGGACTGCAGTTGCTCGACGGCCAGGCCGGGCAGCGCTCGGCGCTCTGGGTAATGACCAGCTCGGTCTGTTCGAGGTTCGATTCCAGCTCGTAGAGAACGGTGGTCTCTACCTTGCCGATGAACCAGCGGTATTCCAGGCGGTTGGGGATATCGATGCTGAGGATCTCAAAGTTTCCTTCCGTTCCCGCCGGGGGAGGCGCAGGAAAGACAGTCTTTCCTGTGAAGGCATAGAGTCCGCCCTTCTGCAGATCGATCTCCGCCTCGTCACACCACCATTGCGCCAGCTGCCCGGGTTCGGTCAGCGCCGCCCAGACCCGCTCGAGCGGGTACAGGATCTTTTCCCGGCGGCGGGTTTCCCATTTGCCCCGGGGTTTGCGTGAGAGATTGGAGACTTTGATCAATGCCATGGCTTCAATGTCGAGGGTCTGCCTGTACAGGAAAGTCTGAATCGGTGAGATATTTCTTCGCCGCCTGCAGGCCAACATCCTCCGTTGCTGGAGGGGCCCTGTCGAGGATTTCTTTATGGCAGCCCGGTATCAGGCCGGGGTTTCCCGATGGGCGCTTTCCCCTTCATCCGCTTGTGGGTCGGAGGGTTTTCTTTTCACGATTCGGGCCAGCACCGCCATTGCCAGCGAGGCTGCCGCAAAACAGGCCGCCGCGCTGAAAACGCCACTCAAGCCGGTGAAGAGGGATGGGGATTTGAAGAAATCAGCCAGGCGGCCTTCCTCGATCCAGCCACTGAGGGCGGTTCCTGTTCCCATGCCAAACCCGAAGGTCAGGATGAACTTCAGGCCGTAGATCCTTCCTCGCATTTCGGGTGCTGTATACCGGGCCAGGAGGGTGTTTTCCACCGGCTGCACGGCAAACATGAAAAACGCCATAGCGCTTGCGCCGATCAGCAGCGGCATGCCGTCCAGTATCCCGGTGAGGTAGATCAGGGGAACAGAGCCCACCAGGATGAGAATATACAGGGATCGTCCCTCGCGTTTCTCCATCCAGTAGCCGGCAACCACCTGCCCGATGCCACCGATGAAGAAGACAAGGAAGGGGAGGTATCCCTCACCGACGAGCTCCCGGAGGAAGGGAGCCTTTGCGGCTCCTTCACCGATTCTTTGCGGCAGCATGGTGATGATCAGGCTGTAGTAGATGCCCCCGAAGAGCATGGCCGCCAGGAGAAAGCCGACAATCGTCTTGATGCCGCCGCGGTTGTTTTCCACGTCCTCAGCTGCGGCATCCTGGGTTCGTTTTCCCCCTGTATCGGAGGTGCCCAGCAGGACAGCGAGAAGGAGCATTGGAATGGCGAGGCCGATGAAGGCCCAGCGCCAGTCACCCGTCCAGTGTGTCAGCTGCAGCGCAGCCAGCGGGCTGAGGGCCGTTCCAAGGCTTCCGAAGAGGCCGTTGATACCCATGGCTCTCGCCGGCAGCCGGATTCCCTTGGAGATCAGGGCCAGGCCGACGGGATGGTAGATGCTGGTGCCCAGCCCGATGAGGGCAAAGCCGGTCGCCAGGTGCCAGGGCTGGCTGGCGAAGCCGGTCACCACGCCTCCCACTGCAGAGAGGATGAAGAAGGCCACCAGCAATGGTTTCTCCCCGTAGCGGTCGCTCAGCCACCCGGCGGGGATGGCTCCTGCGCCGAAAACAAGGAGGCTGATCGAGGCCAGGGAGGTCAGGTCTTCAGGCTTCATGCCCTCGAAAGAGTGCCTGATTTCCGGCTGGATTGCCGTGAAGAGGTGGATGTAGACATGGGTCATCGCATGCGCGATGCAGGTGAAAAAGAGAATGTTGCGTTCGATCCTGTTGTTGCTGCTCATCGATCTGCTCAGAATTTCTCCAGGTAGGCGATGAGGTCAGCGATCGCACCGGGCTTGAGGCCGGAAAGAAGTCCGGCCGGCATCAGCGACAGGGCCCGGGTCTTCGACTGGATGATGGTGGCGGGGTCGAGCCGGCGGTAGAGCCCCTGGCGGGTGATGGTCACCAGGGCGTTGCGGGCCGAGTAGACCGAGCGTCCCTGCACCACCTCACCGCCTTTGAGGATGTGCTCGGTGAGGTAGTAGCGTTTCGCGACCAGCCTGTCGGGCAGGATGATCTCGGTGAGGAGGGCTCTTCTGCCCAGCCGCCTGGCGGCTCCCTTCAGGTCCGGGCCGACACGTTGTCCGCCGCCGTCGAGATGGTGGCAGCTGCCGCAGGAGCGCGCCTCGAAGACCAGCTTGCCGCGCTGTGGGTCGCCGGAGTCCCACGGTGCCGAAGCCAGGAGCTTCTCGATGAGCTGGTCTCCTGCGACCTGGGCTCCCAGGGTCTCGTTGAGCTCAGCTTTTCTTTCGGGCAGGGCTTTTTCAGTCCATTCGACCCAGCAGGCGAGTGCCTGCCGCTGGCTTTTCTTCAATCCGCTCCGGTAGTCGCAGCTGGTGCCGGTGAGCTTTTCGGCTCGCCTCGCCAGGGCATCGCGCAGACTGAGATGGGTGGGGTCGGTATCAGCAAGGTGCAGCAGGCGCACCAGCTCGAAGACCTCGGCAGCGGGGTCGGCGGGTCTTTCAAGCCGCTCGAGTCCTCTCAGGGCGGCAGGGGCTGCCAGCAGGTCATCACCTGAGAGCGCAGCGAGAAAGAGCTCGCGGTCTTCGGAAGCAGGGTTGCGCGAGAGGCCTTCAATGGCCCTCAGGCGCAGGCCTCCCCGCTTGACGAGCTTTCTCAGGAGTGCCTGCACCCGGGGACGGTCCTCTTTCGATGAGTGGGACCTGAGGAAGTCGAGAACCTTGCTGGTGGCGGGGGTGGACTTCGGCAGTGGTTTCTTCAGCAGGATGGCGGCCGCCCTGCTGCGGGTTTCTTTTCCGGTGCCGCTGATCATGCCGAGATGCTCCGGGTCGCCGAAGCGCGGATCGCCGATGAGGGCGCCGCCAAGCTCCGGGTGGCGCTGCAGGAGTCTCTCCCAGATCGCCCGCGCGTAGGTGTTCCACTTGTTGTCCCGCCCGACACCCTGGGAGCGGATCTTGGCCGGAAGGTCGAGACCGATGGCCGCCACTTTTTGAACCGTCTGTGCGGACCACTGGCCCTTCAGCCTTGCCAGGCACCAGAGGAGGAACATATCGTCGGCAGCGGCTGATGTGGGCGAGGTATCGGCGGCGATGCGCGCCGCGAGCCCGGCAGAGCTGGAGCCCAGCTTGCCGGCGAGGCGGCGTGCCTCGATGGCGATGCGGCGGTCGCTGGCGGTAACGAGGCTTGAGATGGAGGCCAGGGTTCGCCCTGTGGCGCCCTGGTAGCCAGAGAGGTCTACACGGCCCCACTTGGTGTCAAAGGTCGCGTAGCGCGGATCCTCGCCCGCCTCGAGGCGGTCAAATGCGGCGTTGAGCAGGCGCAGGGCATCGAGCCGGTCCTCGGTGCCGGTCTTTTTGTCCGCAAGCACCGACAGGGCGAGGTCGAGGCTCTCACCGGGCAGCTTTCCCCGGCCTGTTCTCTTCGCCAGCACCCAGCCGCGGACGATTTTTTCACCGGCGGTTTTTGCCTTCGGCAGGCGTTCGGGATCGAGATGGGCCAGGGAGGCGATCACCGCCTGGCGCAGGCGCCGGTCGGTGGTGGAGGCGAGGCCGAAGCTGGCTTCAATGAGGGGCTTGGCGGCCGGATCACTCCAGAAGCGCGCGGCGCTCTCGACCGCATTGCGCCGGACAAGGGCCGAAGTGTCCTTCAGCAGGGGCTCGAGTTGGGCGGGCTTTCCGTGAACGCCGAGCCAGCGGGCCGCCTGGGCGCGAACGGTCGCGTGCTTGCAGGTTGCCGCCAGCCGGGTGGCGTGCGCGGCCGAGTCAAAGAGCTCGAGGCAGACCTCGAGGGCGCGCAGGCAGCGCCTGGGGGAGCCGCATTGAGCTGATCCGGGCGCGAGGCAGCCGAGGAATTCCAGGAAGGGCGCGCTGCCGAGCTTCCTGGCTTTGCGTTGCCAGCTGGTTCGTGACCAGGCGCTCAGGGGTTCCGGGGCATCCAGCACCTCCAGCAGGGAAGCGGGCGAGCCCTTTTTTTTCGGGCCGGGTTTCTTTCGCAGGCTGATTCTGTAGATAGAGCCTGCGACGCTGCGGCCACCGGATGAGACCAGCAGGGAGCCGTCGGGAGCGGTTTCGATATCGCTGGGGGCGAAGGAGACCCGTCCGTTGGTACGCAGGAAGGTCTCTGGCTCCGCCCGGTAGCTCGCCCCGGCGATCCCGGGCCTGAAGAGATAGATCCGTCCCATCGTCCAGTCGAGGGCGAAGATGCCGCCGCGGTAAGAGGCATCGAAGAGTTCGTGGTCGTAGGCCTCGACGCCGGTGGGCGAGCCGCGGTGGACCTCGGCGGTCGGCCGGGCGCTGTCGAGAGCATACGTCGGCACCTTGCCGGAGCCGATCGAGCGCCAGCCGCAGTCGGCGCCGGGGGTGAAGTGATAGATCCTGCAGGAGCGGTACCAGCTCATTCCCTCGTCACGTTCGCCGTCGGAATCCCAGCCGAAGACGGCGCCGGTGGGGGAGAAGTCGAAGTCGTAGGCGTTGCGCATTCCCTCGCTCCAGACCTCGATTGAATTTGCCTCGAGGTCCATGCGGCAGAAG
>CAJWZY010000209.1 GCA_913050545.1 uncultured bacterium
GAGATAGAGATCCGCGTAATTATCCACGATCTGCAGCTTGGCCAGGAGGGATCCCGATCCATCGTAGTCCGCATTGATGGTGACCTTGTATTTCTCTTTATATTTCTCCGCTATCTCCCGGATCGGCTTGCGCATATTCGCGGCACAGTAGATATGAAGCGTATCGATACTCTCATCCCCATCCCGCCGGGACATAATGAAGATAAGAGCGAAGAGGACGATAAATGATCCAAGAAAGACCCTGCTGCTATTCATGATGTCGCCTCCCTCTCAAAAAATTGGGGCCGCACAAGATGGCCGCTGAGCGAACCAATATAGAACAGCAAGCCCCCCGGGTACAATACGCGATCATCCCTTGATGTGGCACAGGCGACGGCAAACCGCTAATATGACCCATGGGGTGGAAAAGATTTCCGCCGCAGCGGCCCGCTGGAAATCCTGGAAAATGAAAATCGATGGTGTCCCTATGAAAAAGCCGAGACCCCTGCTGGCGCTGTTCGTGGCGGCGGCCTGCTTCCTCTGCGGCGCCAACCTCACGGCCTGCCCCTACTCGATCCGGGATTCGGCCTTCATCGGGCGGGGCTCGAGGGTCCCCTTCCGGCTGGTCTTCCTGTCGACCTCGACAACCCCCGGAAACGACAAGCTCGCCGAGGCGGTCAAGAACGCCGCCGCATCCTGGCTGCAGGACTCGAACGTCGTCGCCCGGGTGGTGGAGCTCGACGGTCCCGAGAAGAACGAGGTTCCCACCGAGCTCCAGGAGAGCTACAGCGACAACTCCCTGCTGCCGGCGGCCATCCTGTTCTCCCCATCGGGAGAGAGCCTTGAGCTCGGCCAGCTTGAACTTAAGGACAAGCCACTCGATACCATCATGGAGCTCATGGGCCCCGTGGTGGAATCTCCCCTGCGCCGCGGGCTGCAGGAAAAACTCGTCAAGAACTGGTGTGTTATCGTTTTTGTCCCGGGAACCGACAAGAAGCAGAACGCCGAGGCGCTCAGCGGCATCGAGCTTGCGGCCGCCGCCGTGGTCGGTAAAAAGACGGAGCTCAACAAATCAATCGACACCGCCCCACTCATCCTCACCCTCGACCCGGAGAAAGCAGAGGAAAGAATCGTTCTCTGGAGCCTCGGGGTCCTGCCCGGTGAAGGAGAAAAGGAACGGCCGGTGCGGGCCCTGGCACTGGCCGGACGCGGGGAGACCCGCGGGCCAACACTCGAGGGCGAAAATGTCGACGCCGAAAAGATGGGCGAATTGCTCGAGATGCTCGGCCGCAGCTGCTCCTGCACGACCTCCCCGGTGTGGCTCATCGGCAAGGCCATCCCGCTGACCTGGGGCGTCGAGATCCGCGCCATGGCCACCCTGCAGCTCGGATTCGACCCGCTCGACCCCGAGGTGCTGCGCAGCATCAAGGGAGAGAAGAAAAAGCCGAAAGAGCTTGCCGGGCTGGGCGGCTTTGAAGAGTTCGAGCTCGGCTACAGTGAGGTCACCATCGACCCGATACCTGCAGAAGAGGAAGCTACCCTGCAGGCCGGCAGCGAAGAAACCGGGGAGACCTCCGCGCCGCAAAAGAACGAAACACCTCCCGCGCAGGAAGCTGGGGCGGAACCGCAAGTCACCACCGAGGGCTCCCCGGCCACGGTGATTTTAATCGCCCTGGGAGCCATGTTCTCGGTCGTCATCCTGACCGGCTACGTCATCCTGCGCAAGAGCCCGCAGAGCTGAAGGAAACGGCATATGAGCACAGTCCTCGCAATCAACCAACTGGGTAAGTCATTCCCCTCGGCAGCGGGTGAGGTCCACGCCGTTCGGGATGTGAGCCTGGAGGTCGCCGCCGGCGAGCTGGTCGCCCTCCGGGGCCCCAGCGGTTGCGGTAAATCAACTCTCCTCATGGCAGCTGGCGGCCTGCTCGAGCCCACCAGTGGCTCTGTAGAGATCAATGGAACCGATCTCTACTCCCTGGGGCAGGATGGCAGGGCGCAGTTTCGCGCCGAAAACATCGGGTTCGTTTTCCAGCAATTCCACCTCATCCCCTACCTCGATGTCCGCGATAACATCCTCGCAGCCTCGCTGGCCACAGCCAGGGCCGAGGGCGAGCGGGTGGATGAGCTGCTCGAAATCTTTGGTCTCCAGCAGCGCGCACACCACGTTCCAGCTGCCCTCAGCACCGGGGAGAAGCAACGAACCGCGATGGCGCGGGCCCTGCTCAACAACCCGAAGCTCATCCTGGCAGACGAGCCCACCGGCAACCTCGACAAGGACAACGCCGAGGCCCTCCTTGAACAGCTCTCTGGCTTCAGTGGCAAGGGGGGAGCCGTGCTCCTCGTCACCCACGATGCAAGGGTTGACGACCACGCCGGGCGGACCATCGAGATCTCAGACGGGAACCTGGTCAGCTGAAGCAGCCTGGCGATGCCTGAAGACCTGGATCGTATCCGGATGGCGGTAAACCTGCAGCGCCCACAAGCCCAGCGGGAGAGTGAGCGGTGTGAGAAAATCAACCCAGCCGAGCCACTGTCCCAGCACGCGGGCCCAGGATCCCACCGCGAACACCCCGACTACCTGCACGAGCCGGATGAGCCCCAGCAACAGGAGCCCCACCCCCAGGATATAGAAGGCCGCCCGGTCACCAACCTCAGGATGAGCCGTGGGATGGTAAGCCAGGAATCCTTCGCCATCCCAGCCCAGGGCGACGAGACTGACCCAGGCGCCCAGGGCAAACTCAGCCAGCACCCTGAGGAGGGATACAACGCAGATGATCTGCAGGTGCTTCTGCAAAATCCGGGACCTCACTGGATCGATTGAAAAAACCGGCGGGCCTCAACAGCGCCCGCCTGGAGCGGGGTATTGTCTGGGACTGCGGCCCATCCCGCAAGGCGCTAAAAGAGCTAAACCCGGCTAAGGAAGCAATACCGGGGGTTCCACCAATCCGTTATGCTTCCAGCATGAACAATGAAGCGCCGCTGATCAGGCTGGTTGAGCTCGAAGCCTTCATCCATGATGTCGCCACCCGGATGCCCTTTCGCTACGGGATCGCCTGCATGACGGCAGCCCCGGCTCTCCACCTGCGCCTCACCATCGAGGACTCTTCCGGTCGCACCGCCCGGGGAGTCGCCGCCGATGGACTGCCGCCGCGGTGGTTCGACAAGGATCCTGAAAAGAGCCTGCGGCAGAACGTCGAGGACCAGGTCTGCGCAATGACCATCGCCCGCGACATCTACCTCGAGCAGGGACGCACGCCGGCAACGGCAGCCGCGCACTGGCAGGCGGCCCTGCCACAGGTCTACGAGAATTGCGCGGAGAAGGGACTCAACGCCCTGACCTCTGCCTTCGGCAGCTCCTTTTTCGAGCGGGCGATGCTCGATGCACTCGCCCGGCTCTGCGGGCTCTCCTTCTTCGAGTTGCTGAAAAACGACCTCACGGGCCTGGAGACCTCCTCCATCATCCCGGACCGGCCACTGGAGCGCCTCTACTGCAGACACACCGTCGGACTTGGAGACCCGGTGCGCACCGCCGACATTGCAGAGGAAGACCGCCTCGATGATGGCCTTCCCCAGTCACTCGAGGAGTGCATCGCCGAATACGGACTGCATTATTTCAAGGTCAAGGTCTGTGGCGAGGATGAAACCGATCTCGAACGTATCGCGCAGCTGACCGGACTGTTTGAGGAGCGCTGCACCAGGGGCTACTCCATCACCCTTGATGGGAACGAGCAGTACAAGGACCCCCGCCAGCTGATCGAGCTGCTGAAAAAACTCGAAGAGGATCCTTCTACGCGGCGTTTCTGCGAACAGGTTCTCTTTATCGAGCAACCCCTGAGCCGGGAGACCGCCCTCTCAGCCGATGCCGAGAGAGGGCTGCGTGAGCTTGCCGCGCTCCGGCCCATTGTGATCGATGAATCAGATGACAGCCTCGACAGCTTCAGGCGCGCTACCGAGCTGGGCTACAGCGGCACCTCTCATAAAAACTGCAAGGGCATCTTCAAGAGCCTGCTCAACCGCCGGCTCGTCTGTGAGCTCAACCACGAGGCGGGCAGGGAGCTCTACTTCCAGAGCGCCGAGGATCTTGCCAACCTTCCAGTCATCCCGCTGCAGCAGGACCTCACAGCCGTTGCGGCATTGGGAATCCCGCACGTTGAGCGCAACGGGCATCATTACTTCCGGGGCCTCGGCCACCTGCCCGCTGCCGAAGCGAAGGCCGCCCTCGAGGCCCACCCGGATCTCTACGAGCCCTTCGACAATTCCGTCCGCCTCCTGGTTCAAAACGGCGCTCTCGAGCTGGGCTCCCTTCAGTGCGTTGGCTTCGGTTATGGCTGTGAGCTCAGCCTCGAGGAGCGCCAGCGACTCGAAGACTGGACCTGCAGCATGTAAAGCGCCGGCGGTGGGAATCGACAGCGATTCTTTTTTTAGGCGCCGGTTCTTGCTATGATGAAGGTTCGTTGCGGCGCTCCTGCCGCGAAAAACCAACCCCCTGTCCCCTATGCTAAGGAGCCGAAATGCGCAGAAAGTTCCTCATCCTCGGACTGGCACTGCTGGCCGGTGGATTCATGGCGCGAGCCGTGGCTGAAGAAGCCGGCAAGGCGCCGAGTTCTCTGTTCGAATTCAAAGTGAAAGACATCGATGGCAAAGCCGTTGCGATGGAGAAGTTCAGGAACCAGGTTCTCCTGGTTGTCAACGTCGCCAGCAGGTGAGGCCTCACCGGACCACAGTACTCGAGTCTCGAGT
>CAJWZY010000210.1 GCA_913050545.1 uncultured bacterium
GATTCGAGACGAGAACATCGAGCTGAAGACCATCCTGCATCAGAAGAACCGTCTCATTGGCGCCAGCCCCCAGATGAAGGAGGTCCAGCGGCGGGTCAAGAGGGTGGCTGGTTTCGATACGACTGTATTGCTCAGTGGCGAAAGCGGTACGGGAAAGGGCCTCCTGGCCAGGGCGGTCCATGATCGCTCGATGAGACGGGCGAAACCTTTTGTTGAGATCAACTGTTCGGCGATTGACGACAGCCTGCTGGAGTCCGAGCTGTTCGGTTACGAGGCCGGCCACGACATTGCCGGCGCCGATTCTCGAGGCAAGGCCGGCAAGATCGAGCTTGCCGATGGAGGGACTCTCTTTCTCGATGATGTGGACGGCATGAGCGCCGAGGTCCAGGCCAGGATCCTCAGTGTCCTGGAGAACGAGGTGGTTGATCGCCTGGGGGGAAGTGGAGGAAAGTCAGTCGACCTGCGAATTGTCGCCGCCGGCAACAAGCCACTTTCGGTTTCCGTCGAAGAGGGAGATTTCCGCGAGGACCTTTACTACAGGCTGAAGGTGTTCCAGATTGAGCTGGCGCCGCTGCGTGAGCGTCGTGAAGACATCCTGCCGCTCGCCCTTCATTTTCTCTCGGAGCGCCAGTACGAGGATCGTGGCCCGGTTGATCTCTCGCCGAGGGCCAAGGAGCTTCTGATGGCCTATCACTGGCCGGGCAATATTCGCGAGCTGAAACACTTCATCGAGGAGGCCTTCCTGGTCTGTAACGGGACGACAATTTACCCCGAGAACCTGCCCGATGATCTTCGCCGCGAGGACAATCCCCAGCCCTCCGGAACTCTCTCGGAGATCGAAGGCCAGCACATCCGCAAGGTCCTGCAGAGCGTAAACTGGAATAAGCGCCGGGCTTCGGAGGTTCTTGGAATCAACCGTTCGACGCTCTATGAGAAGATTCGCCTCTATAACATTGAGAAACAGGAAGACCAGCCTGCGGCGGACACCGAAGACGGGGAAGACTGAATTCCGCCTTCCGGTGACCTTCTGACGGTTGGTTTCTTGACAAGACGGTGGTGGGGTAATATGTACTCAGAGGAGAAAACCGAACGGTTTTCCTTCACGGCGGCTCAATACGAACGCCTGGTGCTGATTCGGTCGGGCCAGCTGTGGGCCTGCAGTTTTTGAATCGAAGCTTGAACAGGAATTATTCATGGAAGAGTCTGCGAGCCCCCTTATCGAGGGGATGAACGAACATATCAAACGCACGGTCGAGCTGCTCGAGAAGACGGATCTCGAGGCGGTCAGTGCTCTTGTCGAGAAGCTCTACGAGGCCTACCAGGATGGCACCCGGGTTTTTATCTGTGGTAATGGGGGCTCTGCTGCTACGGCCAGTCATTTTTCTGAAGACCTGGCCAAGAGCACGATCAAGGACCAGGCCGTCCAGAAGCGCCTTCGGGTCTCAAGCATTACTGACAGTGTGCCTTTCATCTCCGCGCTGGGGAACGACTGGGGCTACGACACCGTGTTTCGTGAGCAGCTGGTGACGAACGCGGAGGAGGGGGATATCCTCATCGCCATCAGCGGTTCGGGCAACAGCCCGAATGTGATCAACGCGGTTCAATGGGCCGCGGATAACGGCCTCTTCACCGTCGGCTTCAGTGGTTTCAATGGGGGGAAGCTCAAGAGCACGGTCGACCTGTGCGTACACAGCCCGGTGCTCGACATGGAAATTGCTGAGAACACCCACATGGTGGTGGTACACCTTGTCGTCAGTGGATTGCGTGCAAAGATCAGCGAGGCCGCCTGAGGTTCTCCGGTGGCCCGGTTGGTTGAGGGTGCGGTCCCAGTCTCTTTACCGTGGCGGTTTCCATGACAGAACAGCACAGACCTGGTGAGAGTGCAGCGGAATCCTCCCTGCGTCTTTACGATGCGAATCTGAACCGGGCCTCCGAGGGGATGCGGGTAGCAGAGGATGTCTGCCGGTTTCATCTCGACCTGCCGGGCATCGCTGCGGAATTAAAGGAGCTGCGGCATCTCCTTCTCTCCGCCGCGGCGGGGTCGGGTCTTTCGCGGCAGGAGCTGCTGCAGGCCAGGAATATCGAGGGCGATGTAGGAAGGGACGTTCCTACCCCCGGGTGCTCGAGTGAGCCGGTCGATCTTTCCGAGACGGCCTTTCGGAACCTGCGACGCGCTGCCGAATCAATACGCGTTCTCGAAGAGGTCAGCCGCAGCAGGGCCGAAGATGCGGCAGTGTTACAGGGCCTTCGCTACCGGGTCTATTCGGTGGAGAAGGCGCTGATGAATCTCGCTGGCGAGAGGACGGACCTGCTTGAGCGTCTTGAAAAAACCAGCGTCTGTCTCCTGGCCACCGCGGCAGCCTGCGAGCAGGGGGAGCTCCTTGCCGGCGTGAAACGCTGCATCGCGGCAGGAGTGGGGATGGTGCAGCTGCGTGAGAAGCACCTGGCTGACGAAGCATTGCTTGAGTGCGCGAGAAGGCTTCGGGAGCTCTGTGCAGGCACCGGGACCCTGTTTATTGTCAACGACCGGCCTGATATCGCCCTCTTGAGCCACGCCGATGGGGTCCACCTCGGGCAGGAAGACCTTCCCCTGGCGCAGGCCAGGCGCATCGTCGGGGAACGCCTCCTGGTGGGGCTCTCGACCCATTCTCTTGAGCAGGCACGGGAGGCTGTTCGAGAAGGTGCTGACTATATCGGCGCCGGACCGGTTTTCGAAACCACCACCAAGGATGCGGGTCCCCTCCTGGGAACCGATGGCCTCGAAGCCATCCTGGGGGAGGTACAGCTTCCTGTTTTTGCCATCGGTGGGGTCACGGATTCCAATGTTGCTGGCATCCAGGGGGCGGGAGGAGGCCGGGTCGCAGTCTGCTCCTCTGTCCTTGGAAGCGAAACCCCCGGAAAAATCGTTGAACAACTCTGCTCGGCACTGGCATGAAAAGAATGCAGACCTGGTAGTGCCCCCTTTCTTCTATCCGCCCTGCTGATCTATAATTCTCCGCATGAGTGAACAGCCAAGACAGCGAATCCCGGCTCTTTTACTGTCCCTGGTGCCCGGCTGGGGGCATGTCTACTGGGGGCGGGAGTCTGTAGGGATCGGCATCTTTTCCGCTGCCGCAGTGGTCGGCTTCGCCTTCCTCAATTCCTGGCTTGTCTACCAGGGTGCGGGTAGGACGACACTGGTCTGGGTTTTTGGCGTGGTTTTCGGACTGGTCATGGTGGCGAACTGGATCGATATTTTTCTGCGCACTGATCCCGAGCGGATGGGAGAGGATGACCGTCGGCGCCGGCTCTGCATGCAGCGCGGTACGGCAGCCTATCTCCAGGGTGATCTTGCTGGCGCGCAGGGGGAATTCCGGGAGTGCCTGAAGATCGAGCCGAATTGCCCGGAGGCCTTGTTCCGGCTCGGAGTCCTGGCCGGCCAGCAGGATGATCTGGAGACGGCCCGAAGCAGCTTTCGCCGCGCCCTGCGTTACGACCTGGCCGGCAAATGGTCGTGGGAAATTAAACAGCAATTCGAACGCCTGGATGCGCGTTTTTCAGCGCAGGATGAAGGTTCATCCGCAGACGATCCCGGTGGCGAGTCTGCCCCTGGGCCCGGCGACGAAGAAACCCCTGCAAGAGAGGAGGAGGCCGAGCACGCCTCGACGTGAATATGGTCACCTATAAGGATTCAGGGGTAGATATCGATGCTGGCAATGCTGCCGTTGAGCGGATAGCCAGCCATGTTCAGAGCACCTACACTCCCGGGGTGCTGACCGGAAGCCATGGTGGTTTTGCCGGCATGTTCCGTCTCGATTACCCCCGCGGGATTATTGAGAAGGAGTACAAGGACCCGGTCCTCGTGGCCTGTACCGATGGTGTCGGGACCAAGCTGGAGGTTGCCTACAGGATGGGCATCTCGACTACGATCGGGATTGATCTCGTGGCGATGTGCGTCAACGACCTCATCGTCCAGGGCGCCAAGCCCCTGTTCTTCCTCGACTATATAGCCGTGGGGAAAATGGAGCCGGACACGATCAGCGGCCTGGTAGAGGGAATTGCCGAGGGCTGCAGGCAGTCCGATTGCGCGATCCTGGGCGGCGAGACGGCGGAGATGCCGGGATTCTATCCCGCCGGGCATTATGAGCTCGCTGGCTTCTCAGTTGGTGTCGCCGAGAGGAAAAGACTGATCCTGGGGGACAGGGTTGAGGCCGGTGACAAGGTCATTGGCCTGCTCTCGAGCGGCTTCCATTCCAATGGCTATTCCCTGGTGCGCAAGGTGTTCTTCTCGAAACGCTCAAGTGCCCGGAGTCTCGAACGCGTTCTGCCGGGCTGTGAGCGTCCACTTGGAGAGACGCTCCTTGAGCCGACAAAAATCTACGTCAAGCCGGTTCTTTCCGTCCTCGATGCCTACCGGCAGAAGCGGCCGGTGCACGCGATCAGCCACATCACCGGGGGTGGGCTTATCGAGAACATACCGCGCTGCCTTCCGGACAATCTCAACGTAGTCATTCGGAGAAAGTCCTGGAAGCCCCCTGCCATCTTCACCCACCTGGCGAAGAAGGGGAAAGTTCCCAGGTCCGAGATGTACCGCGTCTTCAATATGGGGATCGGGATGGTGCTCGTGGTGTCGCGCCATTTTGCCGGCTCGGTTCTCAGGCAGCTCCAGGATGAGGGAGAGCCTGCGGTGGAGAT
>CAJWZY010000211.1 GCA_913050545.1 uncultured bacterium
AGACGTAGGGATTGTCGGTGGCGTAATTCATCGCGACCTTTGAGCTTCCCGAGAGGATCTCCTGCAGGGCGGCATCGAGGGACTGCCTGGTCCCGTAGACTGTTTTCGAGCCAGGCAGGTGGTCGAGGGCTGCCGCCTCGATAGCATGGACGAGCTTGGTGGGCTCACCCTCGGCGGGAACGAAAAAGAACCACCTGCGCGTACCCATCTTGCCGGGGGAAAAACGAAGGATGCTGTGGGCGATGGGATCAAGGCCGCGGAAGTCATAGAAGAGCCAGCCGTCGAGGCCGGCCGCTTTGAGTTCCGCCTGCATTTTTTCTAGTTCAAAGGGTTTTGAATTGTCCACTTGCGGGAGCTCCCTGTCTTGTTTTGCTGGTTAGAAATCCGGGGGGTCCTGATCATAACAGAATCCGGCCGGCCTGCATTCGCCTTCTCTGCCTATTCCGGCTGGTCTTCTTCTCAGCGGGGGGCGGCACCGGTTTGCGGGAAGGGGGCAGGCGGCTGGGGCCCTCCTCGGTAGAGGAAGTTCAGCAGGTAGACGGCGTCGGCGAGGTCGAGCGCCCCATCTGCGTTGATGTCGGCGGCCTGCTCAGTTTGCAGCGCCAGGCCGTCAAGAAAGAGGTAGGAGATGATGGAGACCGCATCGCTGATATCGACCTCGTTGTCATGATTGCTGTCGCCGCGGAGAAAAAAGAGGTCGGGAGTAAACAGGCTGAGTCCCGAGACATCGACATAGTTTCCGTAGCTGGCCAGGAGGGTGCCGCCAGCCTGGCCCGAGCCGGGCTCGAAACCTGCCGGCCCGGGTTTTGCCGACAGGAAGATCATGCTTCCTCCTGTTTCCCCGTCGAGCTCAAGCCGGGCGAAGGAGGCCTGGGTAAAGCCCCGTTCCGGGTCGATCACATCGATCGAGCCGCCACCACTTTGAAAGCCCAGGTTGGTTCCGTAGAGCCGTCCATCAAGCCAGGTGAGGTTATATAAGCCGGCCATCTCGGTGCGGAGGACGTCTCCATCGGAGGACTGGAGAGTGTTGCCGCTGATGGCTTCGGCAAGCTGCCCGGCACTGAAACGTACCAGCTTTTCTGCGGGCAGGCCGGTGCGGCTGTCGGTCAATCCTGATGTCACCAGGTAGAGGTTGCCCTCGTCGTCAAACGTGAGCGGGCCGGAAAACGGGGAGATCCCGGTGATGATCTCGATGTTGGGTTGCCCGGGGTCATCGTCGAGCAGCCAGAGAGAGTTTTCCGGCGAATTGCCCAGCCCGGTGATGAAGCCCTTGCCGGCGAGCTCCCCGGGAGCGCCCGCAGGGGCGAAGGCCATATCGAAGTTGAACTCGATGCGGTCGACAAGCTCAGCTCCGCCTGTCTCCAGCGCGATACGGTAGATATTGTGTTCAGAGCTTTCGGCGAACCAGACGCTGCGTCCATCGGGGTCCATCACCAGGAAGGATCCGAAGACTCCAGGGCTGAAGGTTGCCAGCACAAGCGGGCCCTCCTCCCGATGGATCCGGACCTCTCCGCCCTCGTTGATGATGATCTCGCCCTGCCTTGAGATGGCCAGGCCGCCGACCTGTAACTCGAATGGCGCCGCTGCATCGTAGCTGTAGGGGGACTCGGCATGGAAGCCGGCCCCAAGCTGGTAGGAAACCTGCGCAGCGAGCGGGGATAAAGGCAGTAACAGGATTGAAAGGGCGAGGGCGCTGATCAGGTTCATGGTTCAGAAGACTCCAGTAGAGGGGCGTAATTGAAAATCACGCGCTGTTTCACGGCATCCAGTCACGAAAAGGCTTCCGGGACTTTGCCCAACCGTCTCCATCCCCGAAGACACGGGCGGTTTCCCAGGCAGGTCTCCTGGCTCGCGAATCTTTTGCTTTCCCGAACCTTCCCGACCCCTGGGCGCGCTGAGCCGTTTCAGTTCGCGCCGGGCCAGTGGTTACAGCCTCCTGCCGGAGGTTGTACAGCCCACGAGGGCTGCAGGTCGAGCAGTCTCCGCTTACAGTGGCGGGGGCCGCGCCGGTTTTTCACCGGCTTCCCTCTTTCGGCTGCCGCTCTCCAGCGAGGGCGCCAGCACCTGGAAAGGCCCTATAGTATTCGATGGGGTAGGGAGGTGTAAGTCGAATCAGGCCAGGGAGGCGCCTTTCTTTCTTCTCTTGCTCCCGACTGTTGGGATCTGGTACAAAGGTGGTTCGCCTCAATTTGATCCCGGGCGCGTATTCGGATCCAGGGTCGGATAAGAATTTGTGTTTCCATAAATCAAGCAGGGCACAAAACCTTGGCTAGCTCCGCCGATCCTAATATCTCCCTGAATGAGTTTTCGGATTCCGGGCTTGATTCATCCATTGAACAGGCCAGGGATTGTCTCCTCAGCCAGTTCCAGTGGCAGGACCCGGCCACCGGCAAGGACTCCACGGAGGGGTTCTGGTGTGGTGAGCTGGAGGCGGATTCAACCCTTGAATCCGATTACATTCTTTTCCTGCACCTCTTCGACAAGGAAAAATACCGCGACAAGATTGCCAGGCTGGCATCTGTGGTTGCGCGCCATCAGCTCGAGGATGGCAGCTGGAATATTTACGAAGGAGGCCGCGGAGAGATCAGCGCTACGGTCAAAGCCTACGTAGCGTTGAAGATCGCCGGGTATCGAGAAGATGACCCGGCCATGGTGAGGACGCGCGAGGCGATCCGGGTTCTTGGTGGTGCCGACGGGGTCAACAGCTACACCAAGGTTTACCTTGCCATGCTGAATCTCCGCTCGTGGGACCAGGTGCCGGCGATTCCGCCGGAGGTGGTTCTGCTGCCGCGGTTTTTTTACATCAATATTTACGAGATCTCCTATTGGTCGAGGGCGATTCTCATTCCCCTCTCCATTCTCTACGCCAAGTGGGCGGACTTCTCCACCCCCTCCGGGCTCTCGATCGAGGAGCTTTTTGATGACGGCGAAACAGCAGCTGGTGGCAATGGAAACAACGCGGTAGCCGGAAAAGCCTCCCCAGGGGGGGGCGCCGGCAATGGCCCCGGGGTAAATCCCAATGGCCAGAGACATAAAGGAATTCGCCGCTATACCGAGTCCATTTTCAGTTGGCGCAGCGTTTTTACGACGATCGATCTTGTTCTCAAGAAACTCGAAAAGACCCGGGTGAAGCCGCTGCGCAAGCTCGCAGTAAAAAAGGCGGAAGACTGGATCATAACCCGCCTGGAAGATTCCGATGGTCTCGGCGCGATTTTCCCCTCGATGATCAACAGCGTGCTTGCGTTGCGCTGTCTCGGATATGACAGTGATCACCCGCTCGTGCTGGAGGGCATGGAAAAACTCGAGGAGCTCGAGATCGAGGAGGGAGAAGAAATTCACCTGCAACCCTGTCTTTCTCCAGTGTGGGACACCGCCCTGGCCTTGAATGCCATCGGGGAATCGAGGGGCGCTGAAGGTCCGTATTCCTCCAGCGAAGGTGAGAAGATGTCAGCGGCGGGCACCTGGCTACTGTCCAAGGAGGTCCGGCGCGCAGGGGACTGGCAGAAGCGTGTTCGAAATGCCGAGGTCAGCGGCTGGCCGTTCCAGTTCAGGAATGAATTCTACCCGGACATTGATGATACCGCGGCCGTGGTGATGGCCCTGAACCGTGTAGGTCCCGGGGTTGCCGGGCTTGAAGAGGCGGTTTCCCGGGGAATCAGCTGGGTTCTCAGTCTTCAATGTTCCAACGGTGGCTGGGCGGCTTTTGACGCGAACGTTGAGCGTAAGATTCTCAACGAGATTCCCTACGCTGATCACAACGCCATGCTGGACCCTGCCTGTGCAGATATCACCGGCCGGGTGCTGGAGATGCTGGGCAGCACCCAGGGGTGCCTGGAATCCGCAAAGGCAAAGGCTGCTGTCCGCTGTGCTGTTGAGTACCTGGAGGATTCCCAGGAGGAGAATGGCTCCTGGTACGGTCGCTGGGGAGTGAACTACATCTATGGAACCTGGCAGGCCCTCAAGGGGCTCAGTGCTGTTGGTGTAGGCCCTGATGAAGATATCATTCGTCGTGCAGCCACCTACCTCAAGGCCCGGCAGAATACAGATGGGGGATGGGGCGAGAGCTGCGAATCGTATGAAGACCCGGCCCTGAGCGGAGTGGGAGAGACGACTCCCTCGCAGACGGCCTGGGCCGTGATGGGACTGATCGCGGCGGGCGAACAGGACTCCGTGGAGGTCGAACGGGGAGCCCGCTTCCTGGTCGAAACCCAGGCTGAAGATGGCGACTGGCATGAGAAATACTGGACGGGGACGGGCTTCCCGAGGGTCTTCTACCTCAAGTACCACATGTACAGCCTCTACTTCCCTCTCTTCGCTCTCAGCATGTACCGCAACTCCCGCCGTCGCGACGAGGTGGGGGCCGGGGCCGCGCCGCAGGGAACTCTCGAGTCCTTTCCTGCACAACAAGACTGAGTTCCTGGAATGAAGAAAGTTCTCGTGACCGCTGCTGTGCGCCAGGAGTTGTCCGGTCTTGAAAAGCTCCTTGAGGCTAGTGAGCTCCTGCCAGGGGAGCGGGGGTGTTATCTGCGTGGAACGCTCTTGGGTATAGAGGTTCTCCTCGGCCTGACGGGAATCGGTGCTGGCAGGGCCGGGG
>CAJWZY010000212.1 GCA_913050545.1 uncultured bacterium
TTTCCACGGGCTTTCCCGTTCCCTGGTCTACGACTTCGCCTTCCACCCGGCCGTTCTTCACCAGGGAGAAATCCAGGTTTCCCGGCGGGGCGATGCTGTTTTCGGTGGCTCCCTGGTGACCTGAAGTGCGTGCCGAGATCCTGTAGGGACCCGGCCCGAGGCTGCCCAGGCGGAAGTTGCCCTGCTGGTCGCTGAAGGTCAGGCGGCGGCTTCGCAGGAGGGCGGGGTCTCTCAGGTCGGTGGCGGAGATCGAGGCGCGCAGGGGATTTCCCCCGGTGTCGGTTACCCGGCCCGAGATCACCTTCTCACCGGCGAAGAAGATATCATGACGCACGTGCCCATTTCCTGGCAGCTGCAGTCGTTCGCTCTGGTAGGGGGAGAACCCGGCACTGTCACTGCGCAGGACGTATTCTCCTGCCTCCAGGCCGGTGAAGCTGTATTCGCCTCCGGCCCTGCTGAGAGTGGAGCGCTTGAGCTCAATCAGCTGGCCCTCCTCCGTACGAAGAAGCATCAGCCGGTGGCCGGCGAGCGCTGCCGAAGGTGATTCCCCTTCGTGTTTGAGGCTGCCGCTGATCGAGCCTCCGCTGTGCAGCAGGATGGTGATCTCCGGCTGGGAGCGGCGTGGATTGCTGATCCTGAGCTCTAGAGGATCAGCGGCGAGATAATCTTCATGATGTGTGCTCACCAGGCAGCTTGCCCCGGCAGTCAGAGAATCGAGAGGGAGGCTGAAGCGGCCCTGGCTGTCGGAAAAGGCCTCAGAGAAAACACCCCCGAGCAGGCCACCCTCTTCGAGGCGAAGGTGGACCTCGGCAATGGGGCTGCCTTTTTCATCCCGGGTAATGCCGGTGAGCATTCCCGCGGCCTGGAGCTTTACCAGGTGGACTCCGTCCGGAGGATTTTTGCGGAGCTTGCTGACCTTCACGACCTCGCTGATGTAGCCGGGGGTGCTGAAGCGGATCTGAAGGTCTCCGGGTGGAAGGCCTCTCAGGCTGAAATTCCCCTCGCCATCGCTTCTGTCCTGGCGGTCGGTGGCGGGGATGGCAGAGGTCTCCGGAGATTCCCAGAGAGCTTCTGCTCCCCGCAGCGGCCGCGAGGTCTTCGCATCAATGATCTTGCCGTTGAGGACCCAGCCCTCGGCCAATTCAATCAAGAGGTCCTGCCCCGGTCGGACCTCGCTGATCACCAGCGGCAGGTAGTCACTCGCTGCTCCGGCAAGAAGTTCACAGGGATTTTCGGCAAGCCTGTTGAAGATGAATTCCCCCTCGCTGCCGGTGCTGGTGCTGAAGGTGCGGCTGATGCTGGCATCCAGCTCAGCCTGCAGGCGGACCTCGATTCCACCCAGGGCCTTGCCGGCCTCATCCACGACCCTGCCGGCGATGATGTGTCCCCGTTCAACGACGATTTCGACAGGCCGGGTTTCACGGTTGACCTTGACCACGCCATCGAGGACCTGCTCGATGATGCCGGGTCCTCTTACCCGCAGGAACCAGTCTCCCTGTGAGAGCCCTCCGATGGTGAAGGAGCCGTCTTCACCGCTGGTGCTTTCCGCCTCCGGTGGCCGGCCTCCATGCAGGGCCGAGGCCCGTGAGAAAGGATCGGCCTCGAGGGAGGTGGCAGCGTGGAGCAGGAGCTCGATTCCGGCCGCCGGGCTTCCATCTGCAAAGACAGTCTTTCCCGTGAGCCCAAATTCCTTTTCGAGCCGAATAAGCAGGTCAGCGGCACCCGCGGGAACCCGCAGGCGGGTAACCGTTCCGTAGCCGGCGGCCCGGACCTGGAGATCGTTTGCAAGACGGGCAACAGGGGATAAAAGGAAAGCGCCGCTTTCCGCACTCCTTACGCTTTTTCGTGGCTGGTTCAGCAGTGAGATGGTCGCTCCTGCCAGGGGGAGGGGCTCTGCTGAAGTTCCGGCCGGGGCAGCCGCCACGATTCGGCCGGAGATCGTGTTTTCTGCCCGGTCATCCTTTGAGCTGTTGCCGGGCTCTTTTTTTGTGGAGCCGGTTTCTTCGCCCGGGGTTTGTTTCTCTTCGGTTGACTGACCTTCGGGGGGCGGGCTGGAAGCTCCTCCCGGTTCCGGCTCGTTACCAGGCTGGAACAGGTAGGCCAGGAAACAGCTGGTGATCACAATGGCAGCGGCCGGGGCCCATTTCTTGGACATTCTCTCAATCCGGTCCTGTGAAAAAATAGCTGGTTGGTAACCCGCCCGCTTCAGGATTTGCTCCCCAACGCTTCGCTTCCCGGGGCTCCTCGATGTATTATCACCGACCCGGTCTTAATTACTACCAACTACAAAACAGGAGTCCCGGATGAGCCCCCGTATCTTACTCACCCTCTTTGCTCTCCTTGCCGCTTCAGCGGCTGTCCACGTGCCTGTATTGGGCACAGAGGCTGAATTAAAGCCTGTGGAAGGTGTCGAGGCACAACCACTGGCTTCCCAGGTCCGCAGGGTGGTGGAGGCCCTGGCCTATATCGGAAGACCCCTCTCAGCAAAAGAAATACAGTCTATCGAGGCTGCGATCGCCAGGGGAGGAGAGGCTGCCGTGGCCGGGGTCCAGGGAGTGCTCGCCCCTCATGTTCTCTTTGCTGTAAATATCAATCCTGAGAGCCGGGTCAAGGTTGCACGTGGCCCGGCTGCCGCCGAGTGTGTCCAGCAGGGCTGGAGGGCTTTCCTGGTGAGGGTTCACAACGAGGCAGGGGTGACGGCACAGCTGGAAGTGAAGAGTCCCAATGCCTTGCCGGTCTATAAGAGGTCGAGAGGCGCGGCGGATCCGAAGGTGAGCATCACGCCGGCCCAGGTGGGCGATCGCTGGATGGATGTCCAGGCCTTTGACTCACGCCCCCTCAATAAGACGCTCTCCGGTCTCGAGCTCGAGTACCGGATTGTCGAGATCTATTCCAGGGATGCGGGCAAGCGGGAGGCCAAGATCCAGTTCAACGTCGGCCAGGGAACCCAGGATCTCGGCTTCAGGAACGAGGTGAACCTCCTCTTTGATTGCGTTCCTTCCACAGAGGTCGTTCTCGGTGTCATCGATTACGATGGCAAGCCAGCCAGCGCATCCTTTGTCATCCGTGACACCCGCGGCAGGATCTATCCCCATCCATCGCGTCGTCTCGAACCGGATTTCTTTTTCCATTCACAGATCTACCGTCATCACGGCGAGTCGATCTCCCTGCCGCCCGGGAAATATTCGGTCGAATACGGGCGCGGGCCGGAGTACTACCTCGACAGGAAGGAGATGGTGGTGCCCGCCGGACAGAAGACCAGCCGTGAGAATTTCAAGCTCAGAAGGTGGTTTCACGCCAAGAAGCTCGGCTGGTACAGCGGCGACCATCATGTCCACGCAGCCGGCTGCGCTCATTACGAGAGCCCCAACGAGGGAGTGACTCCCAAATCGATGATGCGTCATATCCTCGGCGAGGACCTGAACGTCGGCTGTGTTCTGAGCTGGGGGCCCTGCTGGTATTTTCAGAAGCAGTTCTTCGATGGCAGGGTCAGTGACCTCAGCAAGCCTGACTACCTGATGCGCTACGATGTCGAGGTCTCCGGTTTTCCGTCTTCGCACGCCGGCCATCTCTGCCTGCTCAGGCTCAAGGAGGATGATTACCCCGGCACCACGAAGATCGAGCAGTGGCCGAGCTGGGACCTGCCGGTTCTGGCCTGGGGACAGAAGCAGGGCGGCGTGGTCGGGTTTTCTCACAGCGGGTGGGGGCTCGATGTAAAAACGGCGGACCTGCCGAACTACGTCATCCCTCCCTTCAACAGTATCGGGGCGAACGAATACATCGTCGACGTGGTTCACGGGGTTGTGGATTTTATCTCGACCGTCGACACACCCTACGTCTGGGAGCTGAACATCTGGTACCACACGCTGAACTGCGGCTTCCGGACGCGGATCAGCGGAGAGACCGATTTCCCGTGTATCTACGGTGAACGGGTGGGGCTTGGCAGGGTCTATTGCAAGCTCGATGGAAAGCTCGATTTTGACCGTTTCTGCGAGGAGCTCAAGAATGGGCGCTCTTATGTGGGAGATGGCCGCAGCCACCTGGTTGATTTCAAGGTCGGCTCACTGGAGGTGGGCACCAGGGGGAGCGAGGTGCGCCTCGAGAAGCCCGGCAGGATCAAGCTCACCGCCCGGGTAGCCGCCATGCTCGATGAGAAACCCAACCCCGATCTGAGGGGACGCCCCTACCAGCAGAAGCCCTACTGGCATATCGAGAGAGCCCGGCTGGGCGAAACCCGCAAGGTGCCTGTTGAGGTGATCGTCAATGGCGAGCCTGTTCTTCGCAAAGAGATCGCCGCTGATGGGAAACTCCAGGATTTCTCAGCCGAGGTGGAGCTGCGCAAATCCAGCTGGGTCGCCCTTAGAATCCTTCCGAGCTGCCACACCAACCCGGTCTTCGTACTCGTCGGTGACAGGCCGATTCGCGCATCGAAGAAGAGTGCCCAGTGGTGTCTGCAATCGGTTGACCAATGCTGGAAGCAGAAGAAGGGCAGGATTCGCAAGTCTGAATTGGAGGAGGCGGCGAAGGCCTATGA
>CAJWZY010000213.1 GCA_913050545.1 uncultured bacterium
TGCAGGTCAATAACGAGATCGGTACGATTCAGCCCACGGTCGAATGGCACCGCAAGGCCAAATCCGCGAACGCTCTCTATCTGTGCGATGCGGTGCAGGCGTATGGCCGCATGGAAGTGACCGGTGCCGACATGGTCGCGATCAGCGCGCACAAGTTTCACGGCCCCAAGGGCGTCGGCGCCTTGTGGCTGCGCGAAGGATTGGACATCGCCGAGGTCCAGACCGGCGGCGGACAGGAATTCGGGATACGCTCGGGTACTCTTTCGCCGGCGCTGATCGCCGGCATGGGCGGCAATAACGCCGACGGGATCGAGAGCGACGATGATGGCTACTTCCAGATGAAGGAGGTCCCCGAAGGCTCCTACAACCTCCTGGTTCATCATGACTCCTTCCTGCCCTACGTTGGCCGGGTCAGCGTCAGGGAAGACCGGGGAGTTCGGCCTGAGACCGTTCGGCTGAACCCGGGTGAGACCGTGACCGGGAAGGTCAGCTATGAAGAGGGCCGGGCTGCGGCTGCAGGCGTCACGCTTATTTTTACTGACCAGCAGGGACTCAACAAGCTGGTGAGAACCGATGATCGCGGGCGCTACAGTGCGACCGGCTTCATGCCCGGCACCTATGGTGTCCGGGTCAGGATCGGGAATTCGAGCATTCCCCAGCAAACCTTCACTGTCTCCAGGGGGTCGAATAAATTCGACTACGAGATTGCTGCGGGAGCAGCGGCAGCAGGAAAGAAGTAGGCACGGCCGCTATTCTGTTCCGGCTTCGATCTCAGCAGTCTCCTCGAGCGGGGGCTTCGGCATCCTGCGGAGTTTTTTCTCCCGGCGTGTCAGCTGGGTAAGGCTCTTGTCTCCATAGCCGCGCTGTCCGGAAAAGACCGTGTAGGCGTAGCGCATCTGCCGGGCACAGATCTCGGGGGCGATCCCGGAGGATCCCGTTCCGATGCCGGGCAACGCGACACTTCCGATGCTCCCGGGCGCTGCACTGGCAACCGCCATGAAGGCTCCCCGGGCCGCCAGGTAGGAATTCAGGCTGCCGGTGAGATCTCCGGGGGTACGTGATGCCGAGACGTAAACAAGGTTGCTGCACGACCCCTTGTCGGCCAGCTGTTCCTTGCAGGGGATCACGAAGCCCTCTCCTACCAGCAGCTCGCCGTTGTGTTCCGCCCGGATCTTCTCACGAAGAAGGTCCTGGAGCTCGAAACCGAACAGCTCACTTGCCTGCAGCTCAAGCCCCCTGTCGAGATACCCGAAGGAGTTGCCCGGTATGACAACTGCGTCTGTTTTACAGTCGAAAATATCGCCCGGGACAATCTCGACCTCAGGGTTCTTTACAAAGCGTCTCTTCCACGCTTCGACGATCTGCTGGCTCTTATCACAGAGGGTGACCTTGATATCCATTTAAAGCAAAATCCTGCTGGTGCCGGGGGTTGAATCTTGTTTTATCTTGAACGCCGATGATCATAGATGAGATTGCGCTTACATCTCAAGCGAAGCATCCGTAAAACCGGAAATGGAGTTGTTCAGAAAAATGAGCCAGGCAGAAGAATTTGCCACCGAACAGAGTGAGTACGAGGGCCTGCAGGAAGATGTGCGTTCGATGGAATTGCCCGGGCTGGAGGTTTTTAACAACCAGTATTCCGACAGGGACTACGAGATCACCATGGAGACCCTGGAGTTCACCTGTATCTGTCCCAAAACCGGCCAGCCTGACTTCGCCTCCATTCGAATTGTCTACACACCCCGGGAGTCCTGTATCGAGCTGAAATCATTCAAGCTGTATCTCGGGGCATTCAGAAATGTGGGGATCTTCCATGAACATGCTGTCAACCGGATCCTGGATGATTTTGTCGCGGCGGTTCAGCCTGCGCGCGCAAAGGTCGGGGGCAGCTTCAACTCCCGCGGTGGAATCCAGACCACGGTCGAGGCCCAGTTCAGTGGTGCCTGACCAGCTGTAGCTGGCGGTGGCAGGGGGGCTATTTCTTCAGCTGGAGAACGACCCGCTCTTTTTCGGCTGCGTCGGCCTTCTGCAGCAGGTCGAGAAATGCCGGGAACTCTGCCGGGGCAATGGTTCCTGGTTCGACCCTGAGCCGGCGCTCGATGACCAGCTTTCCATCTTTGTGGAGGTAGGTCAGTGAATAGTCAGCCAGGGGGTGTTCGAGCTTCACGTTTGTGGGAAGCTTGGTGATCTTGAAGTTTTCCCCGAGCCTGGCCTCGATCCGGTCGTTCTTGGCCCGTCTCTGGCGGACATTGTAGGGGTGCTTGCGAACCGGCGGAGCGCCCAGCGAGCGCACCAGCTGGGAAGGCTGCAGCACGGGTGGCAGGAGAAAGTCCGCATCGCTTCGAACCAGGAGCTTGGGAGCCACCAGCTTGAATTCGAGGGCAAAGGGTTGTGACTTGTCGTTGATTCCTACAAACCCTCCTTTTTCTACCTTGGCGCCGGGGAAGAGCTGTGTGGCAAGTCCGCGGGTCATCAGGTTGATCTGGAAAGCATTCAGGGTGCTGAAGCGGTCCTTCTGCATCCAGCCCTGGGCAGCCTTGGTCTCCATGAGGAACTCGACATTGACGGCAACATCGTCCCCCAGGGTCCAGGTCGTACTGCTGGCACTCTCATAGATCTCTTCCGGCAGCCCGGCAATGTCCTCGATCTTGAACCCATCCGGGCTGAGGATAAAGGCCTTGCCGGTTCCATAAAACTCCGGCAGGAAGCCGAATGGGAGGTCGCGGTACTGAAGAGAAACATAGAGGGCCTTTTTTCCTTCAGGCTGCAGGAGGAGATGGGGTGCCCGGAAAAAACTGCTGCTGGGGTAGTCCCAGTTGGTTTTTCGCTCGAGGTCTTCGTCCATTCGGAGGAAGGCCCAGTGCGAAGGTATTCCTGCTGCATCGAGGAGGGCCTTGAAAAGGAAGGTCCGGTTACCGGATTTCTCGAGCAGGACACGAATGGCAATCGACGATCCATCGTCCTTGGTGACCACCTTGTTGATGTGGTCGTAGAGGGCCCGGGCTTTTTCCATCGGGTCCTTCAATCCAGCGGTAACCTCGTCCGCCGTCGCTCTTAATTCGGGGGTCAGGAGGGTGGCCTGGCGGGTATAAGCTGCCAGGTTTCTCTCGATATCCTTCCAGGTTGTCTTTGGCAGGATCTGGGTGCTCGGGACGTAACCGGTGTAGTGCGGCATGGCGCGTTCAGACTGGATTCGACCGGCATTTCGCGATTCAAAGGTGACCACCCTTGTGCCGTCTTCCAGGGTCTTGTCGCTTTGCTTGACCCTGACGATCCCGTTGGTGTCGTTGCTCTGGTCAAGGGCCATGCTGACGATGTCGCTGTCGAGCCCCGGGGGCAGGATGTACACCAGGCGTGAGAGGAGAAATGACTGCCGGTAGTTGAAGTCCTGGAAGAAGAAGGGGCCGTGTCGATAGCCCTTGCCGCGGGCGTTTGAATTTTCGACGAGATAGGCAAACTCCGTTTGAGCTCCTGGCAGCATGCCGGGCATGATGTAGTTTCCGCCCGACAGTGCGGCGACCGGTTCGAGGCTTTCCCCTTCAGCGGTAATGGTGCGCAGCCTGAGGATCTCTCCAGCGGTCCTGACCTTGGCGAGCTGGTCCTTGGCCTCCTCGCTGAGAAGCTTGAAGGCCTGGTGAATGTATTCCCGTGAGGACCCATCCCTGTAGACCTTGACCACGCCGATGTCGAGAATGCTCAGCGCCTGGGCTTTTTCAACCAGGGGCCCCTCTGCGGGTACCCTTGGCAGCCAGTCTTCGATGGCCTCATCATAGGGCTCCCAGAAGCGCGCCTGCTTCGGATCCCTGCTCTCGATGAACTTCCTGAGCCTGAGGTCACCCGGGGCCAGCGCCAGGCCTTCGCGGTACATGGCCAGCTCGCGCTTCTCGTCCCCGGCGACAGAGTAGAGGCGGGCCAGGGCTTTTTTGTGGGAGGGGCTCCAGTCCCGGTTTCCAACAGTATTGGAGTACCAGGAGATGGCCTCTTTCGCGCTGGCACGCTTGTCCTCGATGAGTTGTCTCGCGATCTTCTCGGCGACTGAATGGTTGTCTCCGGAGTTCTTGAGGCGGAGCCGAAGGAGCTCCAGGGATTTCTCGGAGTTGCCGAGCGACTTGTTCAGATCGGCCATGGTCGACAGCAGCGAGGTTCTGCTCTGATTCCGACTGTAGCCTTCGGAGTAGTATTCCAGGGCCTTGAGAAGGTTGTGCCGTTTCCTGTAGAGAGAGGCCTCGGTCACCCAGGGGGTGGAGGAGCCTGGCGACAGCTCGCCAATCCGTTTGAGGATCTGTTTCTCCTCGGTTTCCCAGCCGAGCTCGGAATAACAGCTCTGCAGGGACCTGAAGCCGGCGAGAAATCCAGGGTGCTTCTCTACTGTCTTTCGCAAGGAGGTGGCTGCTTCGTCAGCTTTCTGATCTTTTTGAAGGATCCCTGCAAGCCGGAGATGGGCAGGAAGGAATTCGCTGTCAAGCTCGCTGGCTTTTTC
>CAJWZY010000214.1 GCA_913050545.1 uncultured bacterium
GATCACGTGCTCAGTCGAGATGCCGGTGCCACTGACGGTTTGAACAACTCCACCATCCGCCCAGTAGTCAACAGAGCCCAGCACCGGCACGAGTGATCTCCAGGCGATCGTCATTGACCGTTCAGAAGGCAGGGCGAGCTGTGGCCCCCGCTCGATACCCTGGGGGAAATCCTGCTGCCTGGGCGATGGCGGGTACGGGGCACCATCAGAGTCACAACCGGGCAGAACCCCGGCAGCGACAACCAGGACAATAAGACTGGGAATCCTGTAGAACTTCAAATCGTGGCCTCGTAACAAAACCAGGCAGGTCAAGAAAGACTCATTGTATAAGTTTGGAAGCCTGAACAGAAAGAAATCCGAACCTTCAGCCAAATATGCCGATTTGTTTCCGATATACTGCTGTCCCAGGGTAATTCCAGCTCCGGGCAGAGCGAGAAGACTGAAAAAATGCATGACACCCTAGCACCTTTTACATCCCTCTGGGTCGCAGCCATAGCCACCTCGGCGGCGGTGATAGCAGCCTTCGTGCTTGCCGGCAGGCGCCTGGACGAACAGGGTAAAAACAGGCTGGCACTGCTGCTGGGAGTCTTCCTGCTGGCCCGCGAGATCTGGATCCACCCCTACCTGGCAAGCCGGGGGCTCTGGACAAAAGACTCGAGCCTGCCCCTGCACCTCTGCGACATCACAGCGATCTTTTCATGGGTTGCACTGCTGTGGCGCCAGCAGGTGGTTTACGAATGTCTTTTCTACTGGGGAATTCCCGGCGCGATCATCTCCCTGGCAACGCCTGAGTTCACCCTGGCGCAGGGAGTCATCAACGACAATGGAACCCTGGGGAACGAAACCCTGGTATTCCTCAATTACTATGTCTCCCATGGAGGGATCCTGGTCTCGGCTCTCTACCTGACCTTTGCACTCGGCCTGCGCCCGGGGCGTGGCTCCTGGTGGAAGATCTCCCTGCTGGGACTGCCCCTGCTCCTTGCGGTAGGACTGGTGAACAAGATCCTCGACACCAACTATATATTTCTCTGCAGGCCGCCACAGGTAGCGAGCGGACTCATCATTGGCGACTGGCCCTGGTACGTCTTCGGCATGATCATCATGGTCACCCTCTGCAGCCTGCTGCTCTATATTCCTTTTGGACTGCAGTACAGGAAAGAAGACCGGGTGAAGAAGTAGGCAACCTGGCTGGCAGGTGCTTGTGGAATAGAAACCCGGGTTTACTATAAGAAGACAGGCGCCGCCTTCAAATCGAGCGCAGATGCAGAACCAGAAAGAGAGGAACTCTTCCTTGATGAATAAATTGCTGATCGCCTTCTTCGTCCTGATCCTGTCCGCCACCTCCTGCCCGGGAGGCTGGGGGGTCACCTGCATCAACTTTCGCCGCGGCGACACCAATGGAGATGGCCAGGTCGACCTCAGCGATGGGATCGCCACGCTCACCTTCCTCTTCACTGGAGGGGAGAGGCCGGGGTGCGCGGATGCGGCGGATGCCGACGACTCCGGAAACATCGACCTCAGCGATGGGATCTACACCTTTCAGTACCTTTTCATCGGTGGCGCTCCGCCACCCCCTCCCGGCCCCAATGAGTGTGGCGAAGACCCCATGCCGTTCGACGACCTGGGGTGTGAAAGTGTCGGGCCCTGCGGACCGCAGGAACTTACAAGAGACCATTCGGACTTTGAGCAATTCCAGCTGCACTATTCCCCGGGGTTCGGTTTCTGCCCGCAGCTCAACAGTGTCTTCGAGGCAAGCATTACTGCCCAGCTCGATGGCGACTATCAGCTGGAGATGAGCGTTCTTCGCCCAGGGCAACCGGGTGAGAAGTGTATAGAGTTTTTTCTCGGCGAGATCGAGTGCGCCGTGGTCGAGGTCCTCCCGGCTCGTGACCTCACGAATGGAGAAATCGCCCAGATGCTGGCTCTCTTTTCAGACCTGAAGATCTTCCTCGACCGGGATGCCATCTGCGACTGCATAGCAATTGACCCCTGTCGAATCGGGAACTTCAACTGGGATGGAAATAATTTCAGCGACTTCATCTGTGGTAACAGGAGGCTCGCCAGGGACCAGGCCCCCGCCATCAGAGATTTCCTCGACAGCCTCCATGACGCTCCCTGATGCTCCCCCAGCAATAACCGGCGGCAAGCATCCGGGACTGCAGTCCCGGCTGACCTCCTGCTCCCCCTTCCGCTATCTTCTTCCTGCCCTGGCGCTCACCCTGGGCCTGCAGGGCTCCCCGGCAGCCTTGCCTCCGGCCGAAAAGGGCCCGCTCAACATCGGCTCCCGGCGTGAGCTCTTCGTTGACGATTTTCTCATCGAGAAGCTGAAGGGGGCCTCGCTCAAGCTCCATCAACCCACACCCGATGGAGATGCCATCGCCTTTGATAAACCCTGGGAAGGACGCTTTGCCGGCTACGTCACTGTGCTGAAGGATAAAAACCTGTTCCGCATGTACTACCGAGGCCTGCCCCGGTCCGGGGGCGACGGCTCCGCGCTCGAAAGCACCTGCTATGCGGAAAGCACCGATGGAACCCACTGGAAAAAACCCGAGCTCGGCATCTACGAGGTCAACGGAACCCGCAAGAACAACGTGGTGCTGAAGAACGAGGCACCCTGCTCACATAATTTCTCTCCCTTCATCGACACCAACCCGGCGACTCCCCCCCAGGAACGCTACAAGGCTCTTGCCGGAACATCGAAAACAGGGCTGGTGGCCTTCGTCTCAGCAGATGGGCTCCACTGGAAAAGAGCCCGGCCGGAAGCCGTCATCAGAAAAGGAGCGTTTGACTCCCAGAACGTTTCTTTCTGGTCGGAGAGCGAAGGTCTCTACCTGTGTTATTTCAGGACCTGGGATGGAGCCACGCCCTGGAGCGGCTTCAGGAGCATCAGCCGGGTGAGCTCGAAGGATTTCATCAGCTGGGGTGAGCCGAAGGCCATGACCTACGGTGGCACAGCTCGTGAGCACCTCTACACCAACCAGACCCAACCCTATTTTCGCGCTCCGCACATCTACCTGTCCGTCGCCGCCCGCTTCATGCCGGGACGCCGGGTCCTGACCCCCGCTGAGGCAAAAGCCATCGATGTCGACCCGGGCTACTTCAGCGACTGCTCCGATGCGGTCCTGATGAGCACCCGCGGTGCCAACACCTACCAGCGCACCTTCATGGAGGCCTTCATCCGC
This sequence comes from uncultured bacterium, assembly GCA_913050545.1. Lineage (GTDB taxonomy): Bacteria > Planctomycetota > UBA8108 > UBA8108 > UBA8108 > UBA8108. Next base: position 3,183 of record CAJWZY010000214.1, read on the forward strand.
CCCGGTACAGGACTCGAAAACTGGGTATCGAGAACAAACTACCCGGCTCTTGGAATCGTCCCGATTTCAAAAGACAGGCTCGCGATCCACATCCAGAAACACTACGGACAGCCGGGCGCAAAGCTTGCCCGCTACAGCCTGCGCACCGATGGCTTTGTCTCGGTGAACGCTCCCTATGCCGGAGGGGAGATGACCACGCGCCTGCTGAGTTTCCAGGCGGCCGGCGGCAGGAACTCTTCCTCCTGCCGGCTGCTGGTAAACTGTTCAACCGGAGCAGCGGGAAGCCTGCGTGTCGAAATCCTCGACAAAGCTGGAAAACCCTTCCCCGGCTACAGCCTGGCAGATTCACGCGAGTTCATCGGCGACTTCATCGAGCGAGAGATCGAATGGAAAAAGGGGCCCGAGGTCATACCGCTGGCTGGAAAGGCAGTACGCCTGCGTTTCGTGCTCAAGGATGCAGACCTCTACTCCATCCGTTTCCAGTAGAGCCCGATCAGAGGAGTTCGCGAACCACTTCCCTGTCGTCGAGAAGATAGGTAGGCCGGCCGGCATTGTTAATAAAGGTCTGCTCGGGGTTGATCCCAAGAACGTGATAGAGCGTGGCATGCAGATTCTGTTCTGTAACCTGCCCATCGATGGCGTACTCTCCGCGGTGATTGGTGGCGCCAATCACCTGCCCGTGCCTGAGCCCCCCACCGGCGAAGAGAGCTGACATGACCTTCGGCCAATGATCGCGCCCGGCCTTCGTGTTGACCTTCGGGGTTCTGCCGAACTCGCCCCACATCGCAATGGCGACATCGTCGAGCAGGCCGCGCTCCTCGAGATCGGTGATGAGGGCGTGAAGTGCCTGGTCCAGCTCCGGGAGCTGCTGGCGCATCTTCACGAAGTTTTTCGAATGAGTGTCCCAGCCACCGAATGAGAGTGTAACGACCTTGACTCCTGCCTCCACCAGCCGCCTGGCCATCAGGAATCTCTGGCCCCCCTTACCGTAGGCTGCGACTGTGCCGGGGTCTTCCTGCTTGATGTCGAAGGCCTGCCTGACAGTCCCTGAGGAGATCATGTCGAAGGCTCGTTGGGAGAAGCCATCCATCCCCTCCATCGTCCCGCTTGCATCGGCGTCACGGCGCATCCTGTCAAAAGCAGCCAGGAGCCCCCGGCGGGCCTGGAACCTGTCCACCTTGAGGCCACCGGGTAATTTCATGTTGTTAAGAGCCGGGCCACTGGGCTGGAAAGGGCCATGCTGAGGGCCGAGATAGGCAGCCTGCTCCTCGTTGCGGCGATTGAGGCTGA
>CAJWZY010000215.1 GCA_913050545.1 uncultured bacterium
ACCCGATCTACACAGCCGACCCGATCCCGGGCCTGCTATAGGCTGTCAATCTTCAATGCTGTCGAGGAGCTTGATGACATCCCGATTGCCGGGCTCCAGCTTCAGGCAGGCTTCCAGCAACGAACGGGCCTCGTCTTCCATGCCGAGCTTGAGGTAGAGCTTCGCGAGGTTGAGCTGGGCGTGCTGCCCCCGGGGATCCAGAGCAACAGACCTGCTGAAGGCCTTGATGGCTCCCCCCGTGTCATCGAGAGCCTGGAGAATCAGGCCCAGGTTGTTGTAGCCGGCGGCATAGCCGGGGCTTAGCTCGACTGATTTCTCACACATCTTCCGGGCCTCCCTGTAGCGACCCTGCTCAGCCAGGATGACGCCAAGGTTGCTCCACAGCTCGGGGTCGGCGGGATTGATCTCTACCGCTTTTTCATACACCTTGCGGGTACGGTCAAGATCACCGGCCGCACGATACACCGACCCCAGGCGCTTGTAGGCGGCCACCAGGCCGGGCTCGAGCCGGATCACCTCCTCGAAACGCCGTACCGCGCGCTCGGTAAAACCAACTGTCATCTCTATATTCCCGGTGTTCATCAGGACCTCGATATGGCCTGGCCGCAGCTCGAGAACCCGGGTGAAGACGGCATAGGCCTCACGCAGGCTGCCCTGGCGCGCGAAGACCACGCCGAGGTTGGCAGCCGCATCTACAAAATCCGGCTGGCTCTCGAGGGCCTGCTCAAAGGCCTTGCGCGCCGGCTCCAGGTCTCCTGCCTGCAGATGGATCAGGCCAATATTATAGAGCGCCTCGGTTTCACCAGGGCGGCGCTGCAAGGTCCTCTCAAAGGCCTTCAATCCATACCCCGCCATCCCGGCCTCCAGGTAGGAGACCCCGAGCTGGAACTCGTTGCGGTACCAGTCCGAGGCGTAATAGGTCCCGGCAAAGGGCAGGCCCTTTGCCAGGCGCCCGGGCGCATCAGCCGGTATAGAAGCGGCATCTGAGCGCAGCTGCGCCCAGCTGACCCTTCCCTCGTAGAGTCGGACCAGCTTTCCACCGGAATCCAGCAGGAGGGTACAGGGAAGCCGAAGCTGCCGTGGCCAGCGGACGACCTCCTCTACCAGCACTGCGATGGCCAGGAGATCTTCCGGGCTGGTAAAGGCGATGGGGAAGCCCGCCTTGCGGGCAATGTCGGCAACCCTTTTCGATTCCCTGTGGGAGCTCGATGTGATCGCCAGGACCGGGAGCGAGGATTCCCCGCCCACCCTGAGCCGGCTCCATTCACCAAGCTCCTGCAGGCAGCTGGAACATTCCGGGGTCCAGAGATTGAGGACGAAGGGGGCTCCGCTGAATGGACCGGACGGCACCGGGACGCCCTCGATATCGGAGATCTTCACTGGCGGCAGAGGCACCGGGTCGAGCAACCAGGCCCGCCTGCCCTTGTCGACAGCGGGGGGGGCGGCGGGCCTCGCCACCGCGGCAGGCACACGCCCCTTCCCTTGCTGGAAGGCGCGGCGTACATATTTTTCCTCACCCTCGCGGATCACCACCTCCCCCCCGGCCGGAACATCGAGAAAGGTCTGCTGGAGCCCCGAGGGCCAGTAGACCTCGAGCCGATCCGCCTTTTTTGAGCTGCCCAGACCGAAGAACAATTCGGGAGAGTTCTGTGACAGGAAACCGGATCCGGCTCGCAGCTCCTTGACCCTGGAGGCGCCTCCATGCCTGAGAACGACACGCGCCCCGACCGCCTGGCGGTTGGACTTCCTGCCCTCCAGGCGGACCTTCAGACGATGCCAGGCATTCCCTGAGTCGTTGCGCAGAATCCTGACCTGGGGGCCGTTGCGGTTCTTCACCAGGAGATCCGGATCGCCATCTCCATCGTAGTCCCAGACCGCCAGGCCCCGCCCATCCTCAGGGTAATCGAGCCCCGAAGCTGCGGACTGGTTCACGAATCCTTTCGCCCCCAGTCCTGCAAAAAAGCAGCTGCGCTCGAAACCCGACCAGGACCCGCCGGACCTGATGAGCCTGTTGATGGCCTCCCAGGCGCCCTCGTAGCGTGACAGGTGGCTCTTGACACCAGTGGCTCGCGACACGACCTGCCGCCAGAAGAAGCTTCACAAGTCATCCTTGTTCTCGTTGGAGATGAACCCGTTGACAACATAGAGATCCTCGTACCCATCTCCCTCCACGTCCAGGAACTGTCCCGACCAGGACCAGCGGCCGAAGAAGGCGCCGGACTGCAGGCTGACATCCTCGAAGCGCCCCCCCCCGACATTCCTGAAAAGGGAATTTCCCCGCGACATCCTCCTGTAGGTTTCCCGCAGGCCTACAGCCTGGAACTCGGGTTGCCCGGCGATCCGGCTTCCAGCCGAGGACCACATATTGCCGACGTAGAGATCGATCCTGCCATCATTGTCGAAATCCTCCCAGGTGACGCTCATGCCGTTGCCGACATCATCGACACCGAGCTTCTGTGCCACCTCACGAAACCGGCCACCCCCCTCGTTGAGGAAGAGATTGTTACGGCCGAAATCATTCGCGACGTAGAGATCAGGATCACCATCCGCATCGAAATCGCACCAGGAGGCTGCGAGGCTGAAGCGCTGGTTGTTGACGCTCATACCGGAGGCCTCGGTAACATCCCTGAAACGCAGCTTCCCCTCGTTGCGGAAGAGAAAATTCGGCGCACCATTGTTGGCATCGTGATACGGATAGGGATAGGTCGACTGCAGCTTGGAGCCCGCCCCGGCCCAGAATACATAGCTGAAGATGTAGAGATCGAGGTCTCCATCGAGGTCGTAATCGGCCGCTGCGCAGCCGATCGTCGAGGCGCTCCTGCGGCCCGCCTTTTCGAGGCCGGAGCCTGCACCACGCCGAAAGCGGCCCTTGCCGTCATTTTCAAAGAGCAGGACCTCCAGCGAGGTAACCACCACCAGGTCTGCATCTGAATCGTTATCAAGATCGACAAAGAGCGATCCCCCCGTTCCATCGAGCACATCCACCCCTGCAGCTCGAGCCACCTCGGAGAAGGTGCCATTGCCCAGGTTGCGATAGAGCCTGTTGGGCAGCCCCGCAGGCTGGGGCACGTGAAAATCAAGCCAGCCATCCCCATCGAAGTCTCCCACTGCGATGCCCTGGTGGCCGTAGACGTCCATGCCGCTGGCTGCATCGATCCTTGTGCGCCAGTGGCCGACCCCACGGCTGAGCTGCCGGTTGAAAACCGGGTCTGCCCCAAGACATTCGATGGTTGAATCGGTAAATGCCCTGCCTGCCATGCTGACCTTTTCGAACTCAACACGCCCCAGGGTCTTCAACCTCACCTGCCCGGCCCCTGTCCATTCCATCCTCCAGGTTGTCCTGACCTGGGAAAACTCCCCCTTGTCAGAAACTCCATCCAGCTCCAGCAGCACATCCGTGCGGATGGATTCCTTCCCTGCAGAAACCCTGAATATCTTGAAGTGCGCCTTGGAAACCCTGCCGCATGCCGCGCCCAGGCGCAGCAGCTCCTTCTCGAATTCTTCTGTCTTTGCCGCAGCAACACCCGGCTCCCCTGTCGACCGCAGAGATCTCCAGCTGCCGCCACTACCGACTGTTTCCTTCCCGGCCGCTGGAAGCAGCGGCGCAGCACGAAATCCCGGGGCCAGGAGCTCTGCAAGGGCAGCTGGAGGCACTTTCCCCTCCACCAGCCAGCCGGAGATTTTATCCAGGGCGGCCTTCACCTCGTCACTCGAACGCTCACCGGACCAGCTGTCACCGGAGGTGGCCACCCTTTCATAGACCCAGTCAAGGGGCCCCTCTCCCTCCCCTGCCCGGGCAGGAACCCCGAGCCGGTAGATTTCACCATCCTGCGCCGATGAGCGAACACCGAGCGCGAAGAAGACTAGCCAGAGAGCTGATACTGCGCAACGAGTCATGCTGCCCATTATCAATCAACAGACCGATTGCAGTGAAGAAAGAACTTGGCTTTCGAAACCACTGCAATATGCCCGCGCTCAGCGCCTTGAATCGCTGACCACCTGCCCCTCGATGACGGTGCCGATACAGTGGGTCGAGTATTCGAAAGGATCTCCATCGAAAAGCGCCAGGTCTCCATCTTTTCCGACTGCAAGGGAGCCGACCCGCCTGGATATGCCGAGGACGTCGGCCGCCGAAGAGGTGATCAATTCGAGGGCCCCCTCGAAGCCCAGGCCATTAGCCGCGGCCACAGCAGCCTCGAACAACACGACTCTCGTCTTGGGCACATAGCTCTCGTAGCCGCTCTGGATCGTCACCCTGATGCCGGCCTTTTTCAAAAGACTGGCTGTCTCGAAGCTGGCGTTTTCCAGCTCGCCGCTGAAACGGGCCATCGAAGGATGAATGATCACGGGGACATCCGCCTTCTTGAGCTCCTCGGTGAGGAGATAAGCCTCGGCTCCACCATCGAGGATGATCCGCAGATCGAACTCCCTGCGGAGACGAAGCGCCGTCGCGATATCCTGCGCCC
>CAJWZY010000216.1 GCA_913050545.1 uncultured bacterium
TAAGGGCCATGAGCTTGCCACCGGGATGGATCCGAATACCTTCGACCTCCTCCTCTCCCTCGGCTTCCCCACCGGCATTGAGTTCACGAGCTATCAGGCTCAGTAGCTCATCCTTCTCATAGACGTCACCACCGGTTTCCTCCGAATCCTCATCACCGAAGGCGATATCGGCGGCGGCATCAGTGGAGTCCGATCCGGCCAGCTCATCCATACCGATTTCCGGTGCGGGAAAATCAGGGCGCTTGTTGACCAGGTCACTGATCTCGTAAAAGCGAAGATACTTGGGCTCCTGGAGTTGTTCTTCATCCTCAGCGATGACCACGGCGCCTTCCCTGATGACATAGCCGACTCCATCTCCTGCATTTCTCAGCAGGAAGGACAATACATTGGTCAGGGGCAGGTTGCTCAGGGTCTCCAGCTGGACCTCGGTGTCGCCAAGGTCGGCGGACTGGATGAAGAAGTTAACCCCGGTCAGACCCTGCAGGTCACTCAGCGCTTCACGAAGAGGAACGGGCTCTTCAAGGCCGTAGGTGATCGGCTGGCTGAGCTTTCTGCGAATTTCTTTCTCCAGGGGAGACTCGAACTTGGCGATCTGCGCTTCAATAGTCACCACCTTGGGCGAAAGGCGCACCCACTCATCCTTGTCGGGGTAACGGAAAATATCCTGGTAGATCACAGAAGACTCCCGCACACCGAGAATAGCCCTGCGGTAATTGTCGATGTTGACGCGAATAAAGCGGTCAAGCGTCTGGATGTGATGGTGCTCGTTGGAGAGCCGGAGCTGGTTCTGAGCATCTTCATCGTGGGGATTCAGCGAGAGAATCTTTTCATAGAGTTCTCCTGCCTTGTCATAGTCCCTGTTCTCAGTTGCAGCAACCGCACGCCTGCGGATCGCCCGAATGTGGTTCTGGATGAAATCCAGAGATTCGGCTTCCTGCTCGCGCTTGCTTTGCTGGACCATGCGCAAGAGCGTCTGCTGGTCAGCAAAATCCTTACGCTTTTTCTCATCCTCACTTTTTGCGAGCCCCTGCTTGGCGCGCTCGAGGTAGGCATCGATGCCCAGGTCGAAGGGAGCATGGTTGATCCCGTCAATGGCATGCTTGTAGTTGTCAATCGCCTTGTCATAGTCACCAGCTTCGAAGTGCTGCATGGCGCGATTGAGATGTCTCTCGATTTCGTACCGCAGCATCTGGCGCTGAACCATGAGCTGCTCACGAATATCCTTTGCAACCACGGGAACTTCGCCCCTGCGGTCACCCCGAAGCATGCGAACTTCATCGAGAAGCTGCTGCGCATCCTCATTGGCAGGCCAGAGATTCAGGGCCTTACTGAGCTTCAGCTCGGACTCGAACAACTCACCAAGGATCCGGTGCTTCTGGGCCTCCTTCACCAGGGCACCCGATGCCCCCTGGTTTACCTTGCCGGTTTCGCGCATGCGCTTGATCACATCGGCGGCATCGCTGGGCTCGGATGCTTCCTGCCCTCCGCCACCAAGGACAACGCCCCGGTCTGCCTGCTCGATAAGCTCTTCACTTCCAGGCTTGTTCTGGGCGATCCACTTCTTGGCCGAGTCACCGGCCGCGGCCTTAACCCGAGAGACTTCCTGTCCACTGGTACCAGCGCAGCCACTCAAAGAGATGAGTCCTGCACAAGCCACCCAAAGGGCGGAAATCGCAACTGGCGTTAGAACGCCTCGTCGGAGTCCGGACCTCTTCCGTAATCCTACCATTACAATACCTCGCTCATTTCTATAACGGCTCTCACGACACCCCCTGAAACTGACAGGGGCAGATTTTGACGTTGCTGATCGATCAAGCCAGGTCATGCTTTTCCTCGTTTTGGTTAAGCCCGCAGGCACCCCGCCTGCTGAAAGGGGCTTTTCAAATCCATTAATAAAATTAGAATCCTCAACTCTACTCTTTCCGGTCTGAAAAAGACCCGACCGGGAAAAAGCAGGGAAGAAATGCCACCGGCAGAACGGCGTATCGAGGTAGGTTCCGATTTGAACCCGCTTCAACCCGTCAAGCTTTCCGAGTTCTCAAAAGCCACCCCGAGAAACTCGAAATTTGAAGGGTCGATCGTAGCGAGATCAATCGGTCCGCCCAGGCAAGAAACCCGAACGGCTAACCCGATGATCAGCCCGCAGCATGTAAAAATCCAGCTAAAATATGAATTGGCCGGCCAAGACGGATGACAGACCTCTGTTTAAATCTTCTCCTGAATACAATCGGGTAAATAGCATTGCTTTCTGTAGTGTCGTGTCACTAAACGGGATAATTATTCAAAACCAGCCCGTTTACGGCCCCCGGATTTCTTTGGTTTCCCAGATTCCGGCTTGGCCTTAACTCCAGAAGTACCTTTATCTGAATCACTTACAGGCTTTCGAGAGGGTTTCTTGGCAACTGGATTAGCCGCAGCTTTACCGGCAGGCTTGGTTCCGGTTTTCCCACCTCGTTTGGCAGTACCTGATTTCCCTCCCGCTTCGGGTTCAGGCGGTTTTTCAGGGACTTCAAACGCGCTGACTACAGGTTCCCAGGAATCTACCGAGGGCGGATCCTGGGCCTCTTTTTTGAATACGATTTTTTTGCCGGCGAGATTGTCAGTGATCGTTACGCCATGGAGACGACTGTCCTCCTCGGGAACGATAGAGCGAATGCTGTAGCGGGGATTGCCTTTATGGTCCTCACCAAAAACGTATCCTTTTTTCCACTCTTCTGCCATCGCCCGGTTCTTTTTGACGATCTTCTCCGCCTTGGAGTAATCCCAGTAGATAATCTGCCCGACGAGCTTCGGATGATCAGTCAACTCATCAGCGTACCCTCTCACTTTTACAGTGAGATCCAGGGGCACAGGAGCCTCCGTAACCAGTTCATTTGAGCTCCTGCTCCTGGCGGCAGCGTCCAGAATCGGGGCTGGAAGACCTTCGGCAACCTCGCCAGGAACCGCATTGGAAACAAAACGGTAGCCATAGTGCTGCCCGGAGACAATGTCGGCATCCTCATAGACAAAATCCTCGACGGCTAAAAAGCCCTCTACCACCTTGAACTCTCCATCGCCGACCTTCTTTTCGAGAACCAGCTCTTCAATTTCAATATGCTGATTCTTCGACGAGATCTTGCCGGTTACCCGCAGGAAGGGCTTCTTCTTCTGGGCATCACGAACCAGCTCGATGGACACCACTCCACCGGGTTCATGAACAGCCACCGGCGGAGGGACATCGTTCCACAGCCGCAATGAAGCAGGCCTGTTCTCTGTAACCCAGGCGGCTTTTTCCTCACCAGGTCCGGGCACCTCCCACAGAGCCTCCAGCTCACTTGCCCATTGAGGCACCGGCGGAGCTGGCTGCTTATCAGCCTTCTCCATCTCCTCCTCCAGCTCGGGCTTCAGCTTCTCCTCGATATTTCCCGCTTTGAGGGAAGCATCTCCACTCTGCAGCATCGGATATGCAAGCACGCCAATGCCCAAAATGGCGGCGGCCACATAGGAGATTACATCGAGTTTCTGTTTCAGATCGTTACTCTCAGCCATGGCTCATTTACCCTGTTCTGTTTTCTTTTCATCCGAATCGTTCCCAGCCACTTTCGCACCCTTCCAGTCAATAGCCACCAAACGCAGGATGACCCTCACCGGGGGTTCTTTGGCAGATGGCTCACCTGCCGCCTGAGCGGCATCAGCGAGAGCCTGGGACTTGAAAGTCTGCTGGCGAATGTATTTAGAAAAACCCTCCAGGGAACCGGGGAGTTTTCCGAATTCAATGCTCTTTGGCTCGATAAAAGGCACCCGGGGACTCTTGTAAAGAGCCGCGAGAAGGGCCTGGAGCTTACCGTACTGCATATGAAGATCCACCACGGCCTCGACCTTATTGTATTCGACCTTGCCGTCTGCCTCATCAGCAGCATCAGCAGCAGCCTTCTTCCTGCTGGAGCTGGAGCGGCGGGAGGTGCTTTTCGCCCTGTCCTGGGGGAACTCAATCGTCTGCAATCCGGCGATACCAAGCTCGCTGCACACCTCGAAAACCGCCTCGGTGACCAGGTACTGCTTCATCGCTCGAGGCATATTAGCCGAGATCTCCTCGCTCTTTACCATCTCGATAACAGGAGCTTTACTCTCGCGGTCTTCCTCTTCTTCCGTCGCACCTTCAGTCTTCTCGACAACCGGAGCAGGGAACTTCTCCCAGTATTTTTCTCTCAGGTTGTTGTTCCCATCCCTGTAGGCGGCACTGAAATCATTTGAATCGGCAAGCTCAGGCGGAATATCGGTAAAGCTGGGGTTTTCTCGCTTGGGAAGCTCCCAGAAGAGCTGGAATTTCTCGCAGCGCGTCTTAAAGAGTTCAACGGCCTCTTTGAAGCTCTCCTCCATCTTCTTCTCAGATTCCTGGAGTTTGCCGGCGTAGGTCTCCGTAGCGAGAATTTTACCCTCGCCTTTTTTGGGCCGGGCAGCGTCG
>CAJWZY010000217.1 GCA_913050545.1 uncultured bacterium
GCCCGCGAGGCCGGCATCCGCTTCAAGATCGATGACTTCGACCGGATCTCCCGCAGGACGCCGGTGCTCGCCAACCTCAAGCCCTGGGGCCTCTACACCGGCCCGGAGATGTTCGAGGCCGGGGGAATGCCGCTGGTGGCGAAGGAGCTGCTCAAGGCCGGAAAAATCCATGGCGACCAGCTCACCGTCAGTGGGCGCACCATCGGGGCGGAGGCCCGAAGGGCGAAGGCGAAAAAAGGACAGGATGTCATCGTCAGCGCGCGCAAACCGCTGAAGAAGACCGGCGGGATCGCAATCCTCAGGGGCTCGCTCGCTCCCGATGGCTGCGTGATCAAGCTCTCGGGACAGGAGAAATCCACCCACGAGGGCCCGGCGAAGGTCTTCAACCGTGAAGAGGATGCCTTCGAGGCCGTCAAGAAAGGCCGGATCAAGCCAAACGATGTCATCATCATCCGCTACGAGGGCCCCCGGGGCGGCCCGGGAATGCGCGAGATGCTGCATGTAACCGGAGCGATCCAGGGAGCCGGCCTCGGCAGCGATGTGGCGCTGATCACCGATGGTCGTTTTTCGGGCGCGACACACGGCTTCATGATCGGCCACGTGGCGCCGGAGGCCTACGAAGGCGGACCGCTCGCATTGGTCAAAAACGGCGACACGATCCTCATCGACGCGAAAAAGCGCCAGCTCGACCTGGTGGTCGCGAAGACGGAGCTCAAGAGGCGGATGGCAAAATGGAAAAAGCCGAAAGCACGCTATAAGGGCGGTGTTCTCGGGAAATACGGCCGCCATGTCGGCTCGGCTTCAGAGGGCGCCCTGGTCGAGTAAAACCCGCCTGCCTGCAAGCGCCTCTTCTCGCCGGAAGCTAAAAACCGTAAACTGTTCCAGCCCTGCGAGGGCCTGATCGAAAGCAACCTCACGGCGGATGGGAATGTCACTACGCACACTGGCCTTAAGCTGCTTCTTTCTCTCCGGCGCCACCGGCCTGCTCTACCAGGTCCTCTGGGCGCGGATGCTGGGCGGGGTGATCGGCAATACTCACTTCTCCATCACGGCGGTCGTGGCCGTCTTCATGGGTGGTCTCGCGCTGGGAAGCCGCCTCGGGGGGCGAGCCGCTGACCGCTCGAGGAACCCGCTGCGGCTCTACGGGATCCTCGTCCTGGCGGTCGGACTCCTCTGCCTGCTGGTGCCGCTGCTGATCAGCCTCGCTGAGCCGGTCTTCGCCTGGCTCTACCAGGGCCACGAGGGAAACCCGGAGGCGATGCCGCTGCTTTTGTGCAGGCTGCTTTTCTGCGTCATCGTTCTGCTGGGGCCGACAACCTGCATGGGAGCCACCCTGCCGGTCCTGTCGAAGTTCCTCACCACCCGCATGAGCAAGGTGGGAATGAGTATCGGCGGGCTCTACACGGTCAATACCTTCGGCGCTTTCTTCGGCGCCGCCCTGACCGGTTTCTTCGCCATCGCCACCCTCGGGCTCTGGGGAACGACCGCCCTGGCGGTGGTGATCGACATCGTCATCGGGGTCGTGGTGATCTACGCGGCCCGGGGACTGGCTGCCCCTGCGCCCGAGCCTCCGGCCACGGAGAAGAAAGAAGAAGCCCCGGTTCTAAAGGCCGCGATCCCCTTCAATGTTCGCCTCTGTGTTCTCTGCTTCGGGGTCACCGGCTTTGCCAACATGCTGCTGCAGATCTCCTGGACCAAGGCGCTCATCCCGACGATCGGCAACAGCACCTACGCCTTCAGCCTTATCGTGACCTTGTTTATCCTTGGAATAGCGCTCGGCGGCCTGGTGATGAGCCTGGTGGTCGATCGCATCAAGAGACCGATCCTCGTCCTCGGGCTCATCGTCACGGTCAAGGGGTTGCTCGTATCGGCGACCATCCCGGCGCTGGGACGCTTCCCGCTGTGGGGAGCACGCCTCTTCGACCAGGTCGAGGAGCCGAGCTACTCAGGTTTCCTCTGGATCAAGCTCTTGATGGTCGCCGGCCTGGTGCTCCCCTGCACCCTCCTGATGGGAACCGTCTTCCCGCTGGTCAGTAAGATCAGGACCGTGGCCATCGACAAGGTCGGCAACGCCGTGGGCTCAGCCTACTTCTCCAACACCATGGGCTCGATCCTGGGAACCCTTGCAGCCGGCTTTCTCTTCGTGCCGATTTTCGGAGAGGTCTTTCACACCCTCTATCTCAGCGCCGCCCTGAACCTGCTGGTGGGACTGGCGCTGACCTGGGCGGCGATGAGAAACCTGCAAAACCCGAGACCGAGAGCTGCAGCCCTTGCCTGCGCCATTGCGATCACCCTGCTTTCCCTCATTCCCCTTGTGGGCATGCGGCCGCATGCCTGGAACGAGAGAAGCTCTTTCTGGCATCCGGCCATCATGAGCCTTGGGGCCTACAGCTACTTCCAGGGCTCCTACTACAAGTACGACGCCAGGGGCAGAAAAGAGGTCAAGCCGATCGAAGAGCTGATCACCCAGACCATCGAAAACAACGAGGTTCTTTTCCACCAGGTCGGTCTCCATGCCGAGGTCACCGTAGTTGAGAAAAAAACCGAACCGAAGATTATAGCTATGCGGATCTCCGGAAAAGCGGACGCCTCGGTCGGCTCGGATGGAGGCTTTACCCAGGATCTCCCCCACCAGGTGCTGGCGGGGCATCTGCCGATGATCCTGCACCCTGAGCCGAAGCGGGTGCTCACCCTCGGGCTCGGCGGCGGCGTCACCCTCGGCACCCTGACCCTCTATCCCCTGCCTGATGGCAGCATTGACAACCTGGAGATCTCCCACGAGGTCATCGAGGCCGCGCGCGTTTATTTCTCGAGCGCCAACCGCGGCTCACTGAACGACCACCCCAAGGTGCGCAACGTGATCGGTGACGGCCGCAACCACCTGCAATTCACCACGGAAACCTACGATGTGATCACCTCGGTGCCTTCCAATCCCTGGATCGCCGGGATCGGCAACCTCTTCACCACCGAGTTTTTCGAAATCTGCAGAGACCGCCTGAGCGATAATGGAATCATCTGCCAGTGGATCCACAAGATCAACATGCGTGAAAAAGACCTGAAGACGGTCTTCCGCACCTTCACATCGGTCTTCGATCAACATGCGCAGCTCTGGGATCTCGGCTACGACTGCCTGCTGATCGGCAGCAAGCAACCGGTCAGGCTGGACAGCTCGCGCCTCGATATGCTCTTTAAAAATCCCGAGTTCCGATCGGACCTCGCAAGCCTCGGCATGATCGATGTCCCCAGCCTGCTGCGGCACTACCGTATGGACACCGCCACCCTCGCGCAATACACAGGGGAAGGCCCCCTCAATAAGGACAGCTTCCCGGTGCTGGAGTTTGAATGTCCCAAGGGCCTTTACGGCCACAGCTTCACCGCCTACAGGGATCTTGCCCAGGCCGGCTCTTCCCCGCCGGATGACTCCTGGGTCAAGGGCATCGCGCCCGGGAAGCTGGACGCCGCCCGCGTGCTCCAGGAGGCCTTCCACCAGCTGGAGCTGGCTGAATCGGTGGGGCGTACCCTCGAGAAAACCAACCTGGAGCGAGCGGAAAACACCAGGAAGCTCATCGGGCACCTTGAAAAAATACAGACCTCCCTGGCCACAACCAATGATGAATGGCTCGACCGGCTGGCAACCTCCGTCGGCTTCCGAGCCACCAGGACCCCCGGAAAAACCCTGCAGGAATACCTGATGTACTACTACCTGGTGATCGCCCAGGAGCTGCAGAAAACCGGAAACTCCGCCGAGGCCGCCAGGCAGGTCGAGAGAGCCTTCGCCTTCGCCGGGGAGACCCCCGAGGTGCCGAAGAATACCGCCCGCCAGCTCGCCACGGCCTGCCTGCAACGAAAAGATCATTCCGGCGGGATCTCCATCATGGAATCTGCCTTGACCAGGTTCCCGGAAGACGCCGGGGTCGTGGAATTTTACGGCATCCTCCACGGAGCCGCCGGGCAGGACGCAAAGGCTGAATCCCTGCTCAAGCGTGCCCTCCAACTGGCGGAAAACAATGATTTAAGGGGTGCCAGCATCCAGCACAACCTCGGCTTTCTCTACCAGCAGCGCGGTAATCTTGCCGCGGCGAGGGAAAGTTACGAGAAGGCCCTGTTGCTCAATCCCAGCCACCCCCGCACCAGGGAGCTGCTGGAGGCACTCGTAACCCCAGCCGGGAACTGAGCCGTTCACTCATCCTTGAGACGGTCAGGAGTCTCGAGCACCGTGTAGTGAGGCTCGACCATTCCCAGCCGCAGGTAGGTCTCGCGCGCGGAGGTGTTCCCATCGTGAACGTAGAGACGCACGCCGCAATAGCCGGGCGAAGCGGCCAGGGCGGTGACCTGGTTGTAGAGCGCCTTGAAGACTCCCTTGCGGCGATGCTCCGCCCGGACATAGACGCTCTGGATCCAGATGAACATGCCGTTGCGCCAGTCGCTCCACTCGTAGG
>CAJWZY010000218.1 GCA_913050545.1 uncultured bacterium
CCTCGACGATGGCCGCACCCTGCTTGTCACAGCGCCCGTCTGCGAAACAGTGGGCTGCGTCGAGGTCGAGATCTGCACCGTGCGCGGCTGCGTCTCTGATACAGAGGGTTTCTGCTACCTTGAGCCCCCGGTGCCGGTCATCACCGGCTTCGAGGGCAACACCGGCCGCGCCAGGAATGAGTTTGTCATCCTCGGCGAGAACCTCGAGCGCGAGAGGCTGGTGGTGCGGGTCTGCGGCCAGGTGGTCGAGCACGACGCCCCGGCCGCCGACGGCAGCTCGATTCGCCTCGCGGCGCCCGACTGCAAGACCCTCGGCTGGGCCGAGGTCGAGATCTGCACCCGCTTCGGGTGTGTTTCAGCCACCGAGGGCTTCCTGTACCTCGAGGCCGCCGCCACGCCCGGCGAGGTTACCTTCGACCCGGGCCAGGCCGAGCTGCAGCTCAGCTGGGAAGCCCAGGACCTCGATGCTCTCCACCTTCTCGGCTACAACCTCTACCGCTCCGATGGCGCCGAGGGAGAGCTTGTTCTCCAGAACGAGGAGCCTCTCCTGGAGGCAGCCTATCACGATACAGAGCTGACCCAGGGGGCGGAGTACTGCTACCGGGTCCACACCGTGTCGACCAATGGAGATGAGAGCCTCATCTCAGGCGGTGGCTGCGTCACCATGCCGGTCTACTTCAAGCGCGCCGACAGCAACGCCGATGGCAGCACCGACCTCTCCGACTCGGTCTACGTCCTCAACGTCCTCTTCCTGGGCGCGGTGCTGCCGACCTGCATGGATGCGGCTGATATCAACGACGATGGGCGTTTTGACCTCTCCGATGGACTCTACCTTCTCAACCGCCTGTTCATTGGCGGTCCGGGAATTGCCGCCCCTGGAATATTCACCTGCGGGCTCGATCCAACCGAGGACACCCTCGGCTGCGAATCCTTCCCGCCCTGCGATCTCTAATCAATCCAACTTTCACTGAAAGGTATCAGCATGAGGAAGCTCACTGTAGCCCTGCTGTTCGTCATAGCCATCCTGCTCGCCGGCCGCTTCTGGCAGGAGCTCAACTCAATAGCAAGCGCCGGAGATAACGACCCCCTCGCCACGCTCCTCAACGGAGACGTCAACGGTGACCAGGTGCTGGATATGAGCGATGCGGTGTACCTGCTAATACACCTTTTCAATGGAGGGCCGGATCCGGTGGCCTTCGGTGATACACCGGAGATGCTGGATCGTGTTGCACGGCTGGAAGAAAGGATTGAAAGAATACTGACGCCTGAAGAGAGAGCCATTCTCGATCATTTAAGTCTTGTCGATCTTGAAGATGGCCAGGGTGGGCTGGCCCGGACTGTCAGGCTGACCGGCGCCAACCTGCAAATTGTCAACGGACTGGGAGCGACCAATGGTTATCCCGAAAACCCGATGAATAACGATCCGGAGGTGACCGGGACCAATGGCGTCGGCAACCTGATTGTCGGCTACCAGGAGTCGCGCGAAAACGGCAACGATCGCACGGGCTCTCACAACCTGGTGGTCGGCCGTCGGAATAACTACAGCTCCTGGGGGGCCCAGGTCGTTGGCAGTTCCAATACGGTGACGGGACTTCTCTCCAGTGTTTGCGGTGGGGAGGGCAACTCAGCTGTCGGAGATTTCTCGGTTGTCAGTGGCGGTACGGAAAATACGGCCGGCGGGCCCGGGAGCCTCGTGGGTGGAGGCAGGGGGAATACCGCCTCGGGAATTGACAGCGTGGTGAGCGGAGGCAGGGCAAACCAGGCCGGGGGATTTATCTCTTCAGTGGGTGGTGGTGGGAACAATACCGCCTCAAGCCAGTTCAGCGTCATCGGTGGAGGAGAGAGAAATGAAGCTTCTGCCGAGCATACCCCCGTCGGCGGTGGCCGCAGCAACCGGGCTATTGGTGTCCAGTCGACTGTCGGTGGTGGAACCACGAACTCAGCAGCCGGAACCGCCTCGGTGGTCGGCGGCGGTGGTGTCAACAATGCCGACGGGTTTGTAAGCACAGTGAGTGGAGGTTTCGGCAATAGCGCCCTGGGTCGTGACAGCTCGGTTCGCGGTGGCAGGGATAACAGCACTTCTGATGGCGAACATATTCCCTGACCAGGCTGGTTGATCGTAATGTTCCTTTTTCGAAGGAGGCCGGGGATTCTGACCTTCGGCTCAGTTCCAGGTAGAACATGGCCATGCGCTCTTTTCGAGAATATCCTGTCCTGCTGAATACGGGGATGCGCATCTCCCTCTTCCTGCTGTTGCTCCTTCCTGTCCTCGTGCTCCTGTGGGCAGGAGAGGCCTTTTGCGCCGGGCACAAGCCCTGGCTGCCGCAGCGGCAGGAACCGAATTCCTTCCTGGATGAGATGAAGCTGTGGATTCGTTTCCTGGGCCCGCTTCTCCTTCCGGCCTGCTGTTTCCTGGTGGCTGCGGGACTGGATATATACATTTCCCGCCGGCGCGAATATACCGTGCGGCGCCATGCGAAGATCAGCAGGGTGCTGAAGATCGCCGGGGGGGCATTGATCTTCGTGACCATGCTGGTGGCGTGGCTGTTCGTAGCCGACCCCGACCATTTTCTCGGAACGGCCACCCTTGGCGCCTTTGTATTCTGGAGTCTCCTGGGGATTGTTCTCGGGGTAGGCCTTACCGGCTTTGCTCTCATGAGGCGATTCTGGTATGCCTGGTGGGGCCTGTATCTGCTCGGTGTGATCATTGCCCGGTCAAACGGGTGGATGGGGGGCTGGATCTTCGCTCTCAGCCTTCCCTGCGTTGGCTATGTGCTGATTTACGGTTTTATTGGCCTGGGTAGCATTGGGGTCGATAAGATCGTGCCGCGCTTTGCCAAGGAGTTCGATGAGGAGTCTGAAGAGCCAGGCCCCGGCTGGTTTGAGGGCGAAGAGCAGGCGCCGGGGCCCGAGAAAAAAACCAGCGGCGAAAGCTCCGCGGTCAGGCCGGTGTTTGTAAATCCCTATATACCCAACGGGCTGAGAGCCTGGTGTAAGAAATGCAAGGCCCATACGCCCGTCTATATGCATTCAAAGCCCGTTGAGTTTCATGCAGTTGGCATGGATCGAGGGGAGACAAGGTGTCGCCAATGCGATGGGTGGAGTGATGCCCCCCAATGGAGAAGGATGGGTTGTGGTTGTTTTGCGGGTGGGGGATTCGCTGTTCTGATTCCCGCCCTGGGGGTTATTTTTTCAGGAGGGTTCTCTGAGGATGAAATCGGGTCCGTTGTGGGGATTCTCGTGCTCTTCGTTGTTCCATTTATAGCGGTCGGGCTCTGGATTGGAAACAAGGTGAGAGGGTTCAGCGCCTGGGAGCGTGAACAGAATTCAAAGTCTCCGGCCGAGTTGAAGGAGCAGAATAAGAACAGCCCGATCGAGCTCAATTTTCCGTCCGAGGATTTTGAAACCAGGATCACCTATGGTAACTATCTCGATTACGAGGATGCTGATAGTGGAATTGGAAAGTTTTTCGGCGACCTGAATCGAAAGCTCTCCGGGGGGGAGGAGACCCGGCCTGAAGAGCCCCTGCCTGCTGCAGAGAACCTTGAGGGCGCGGACCTGGCTGATGCGGATATGCAGGGCGCCGACCTGCGGGAGTCAAACCTCAAGGAGGCCAATCTCCAGGGAGCCGACCTCCGGGGGGCCGACCTTCGCAACGCCAACCTCACAGGGGCTGATCTCAAGGGAGCCAACCTGCAGGGCGCGGACCTGAACTTTGCCGATTTCTCCAGGGCCAACATAGAGGGTGCTGACTTGCGGGGAGCCAGGGGCTGGCGGTCCTTCTTTTCAGGCGCAATTGGAACAGCGGCCCACCTGCCCGGTGATCCCCTTGATGAATAGGCCTCCAGCCTTGTCACTGGTGGATGGCAGTTGCTATGAGGACTCTGAAGGTGAAGCGGATGGGGTGGGGTCTTTGTTGCTGTCTGGGATCAAAGTTGGCGGTAAAGAATTGTCTCAGGAGGCCTCTCGGTCCAGAATGTTGCCACCTGCACAGGGACAAGGCATTATGAAACGAGGTGAAAAGATGAATTTCTTCCAGCGAAGCTCCTGTTCTGCCGTCCTCTTCTTTCTCGGCCTTCTGCCCTGTCTGCGGGTCTCCGCAGCGGATGACCTCAAGCCCTACAAGGTCCCAATGCTTTCTCCCGAGGAGGCCCTCAAGTCCTTCGTGGTTGCCGAAGGCTACCGGATGGAGCTGGTGGCCTTTGAGCCGATGATCGAGGAGCCCGTTGCGCTGGCCTGGGACGGCAATGGCCGTATGTACGTTGCCGAGATGCGGACCTACATGCAGGACATCGATGGGCGCGACCAGTTTCGCCCGATCTCGAGGGTTGTGCGCATGGAGGATACCAATGGTGACGGGCGCATGGACAAGCACTCTGTTTTTGTAGACAAGCTGGTCCTGCCTCGAATGATCCTGCC
>CAJWZY010000219.1 GCA_913050545.1 uncultured bacterium
GTTTTAATCAAAAGAATATTTGTTTTTTTGATAGTAAGAGTTTGAGTCCTGATTTATCAATCAAAGGTGTTTTTAGAGAGATTGACAAGTTAAAAATTAATAGATTAAACATTTGCTTACTAAGCCTTGGAGAAGATGGTCACTTAGCTGGCCATTTTAATTCCTCTACTTTGATGAAAGATATATCGGCAACCCGCTGGTTTATTGCGGCTCCGTTGGCTTGATCCCCAGGAGCATGGTCGACAAGGTGGTCAACCCGGGGGACAGGGTGGTCGCTCTTGGTGGGCGCACCGGCCGCGATGGGATTCATGGCGCAACCTTCTCTTCTGTCGAACTGACCGAAGAATCCGAAACCGTCTCCAGTGGCGCCGTCCAGATCGGCAATGCGATCACCGAGAAAAAATTCCTCGATGTCCTCATCAAGGCCAGGGACCTTGGCCTGTACCGGTCGGTTACCGATTGTGGAGCGGGTGGCTTTTCCAGTGCCGTCGGAGAGATGGGGGAGGAGACAGGGGCGCGGGTTGATCTGAAAAAGGTGCCGCTGAAGTACGAAGGCCTGAGCTATTGGGAGATCTGGATTTCAGAGGCCCAGGAGCGCATGGTCTTTGCCGTCGACCCCGAAAAATACGCTGAGTTTGAAGCCCTGGCAGAGTCAGAAGGGGTGGAGTGCACCGACATCGGCGAGTTCACCGGCAATGGAAAGCTGGAGCTGTTTTACGGTGAAGACCAGGTCTGTGATCTCGATGTCGATTTTCTTCACAACGGCCGGCCGGCTGCTCACATGACTTCGGTTTTCCAGAAGCCGCAGGAGGCCGCGGAGCCTGGGGCCGTGGAGGCGAGCCCGGGGGAACTCCTCCGGCAGATCCTTTCCTCTCCGAATGTGGCTTCCAAGGAGTGGGTTATTCGCCAGTATGACCACGAGGTCCAGGGCCGCAGCATCATCAAGCCGCTGCAGGGCGTTGAGGCCGATGGTCCCGGCGATGGAGTCGTCTTTACGCCACTCTATGACTCCCTGCGTGGAATTGCAGTCGGTTGCGGCATGAATCCCTGTTACGGCGACATCGACCCCTACCGCATGGCCGTTTCAGCTATTGATGAGGCGGTTCGCAATATTGTTGCCTGCGGTGGGAACCCGGAGCGCACGGCGATACTGGATAACTTCTGCTGGGGCAACACCGATCGCCCGGAGACCCTCGGATCGCTCGTCGAGGCCTCCAGGGGGTGCTACGATGCAGCAATGGCTCTCGGCACGCCGTTTGTCTCCGGCAAGGACAGCCTCAACAACGAGTTTCGTACAGGGGATGGGACGCTCTCCATTCCTCCCAGCCTGTTGATCTCCTCCCTGGCCGTGGTGGAGGATATTTCCTGCTCGGTGACCATGGATCTCAAGTCACCGGGGAACTGCCTGGTGCTGGTTGGGGCTACCCGCTCTGAAATGGGTGGCAGCCACTTCGCGAAGTTTACCGGTTGCGGTGGTGAGGTTCCGCTCCTGCCGCCGGAGGCGGCGGATATTCACCGCGCAATGCACCAGGCGATCCAGTCGCGGATCGTTCGCAGTTGCCATGACCTGTGTGAGGGGGGACTCGCTGTTGCCGCGGCCGAGATGGCGTTCAGTGGGGGGGTAGGCGCTGTGATCCGGCTCGAGAGTGTTGCCGGCGACACCAGGGAAGAAAGCGAGCTGCTGTTCTCGGAGTCCAATTGCCGCTACCTTGTTGAGGTCACCCCGGAGAACCTGGATGCGTTCCTTGCCTGTTTTGATGGGCTTCCCATTGCGCAGGTCGGAGAGACCGGGGCGACGGAGGTTCTCGAGGTGACAGGCCAGGATGGAAAGGTTGTTCTCTCTGAATCGCTGGCTGAATTAAAGTCGGCCTGGAAGGAACCGCTGATTTTCGATGTCGTGTGAGTTGTTGGACTGGAGTTGATAAGGATGGCTAAAGTTCTCGTATTGCGAACGGCCGGAGTGAACTGTGACGAAGAAACAGCTCACGCCTTCGCCCTCGCCGGCGGCGAGGTTACCACCCTGCACATAGGCAGCCTGCTTGCTGGCGACCAGGGCCTGGGGGATTATGACATTCTCGCCATCCCCGGAGGCTTTTCTTACGGTGATGACCTGGGGGCGGGAACGGTCCTCGCCAACCAGCTGCGCACCCGTCTTGCAGGGGACCTCCACGATTTTGTTGATGAGGGGAAGCTTGTGATCGGAATCTGCAATGGGTTCCAGGTCCTGGTGCGCCTGGGGATTCTTCCCGGCTGGGAAGGCGAGAAGGCGGCGTCATTGATCGAGAATGTCTCGGGTAAATTTGAAGATCGCTGGGTTGATCTCAAGGTTGAGACCGACAACTGCCCGTTCCTCGATTGTTCAGGGGAGAACGGTGAGAGCTCTTCACGGTACCTGCAGGCTCCTGTTGCACATCGCGAAGGGCGTTTTGTCCTGCGCGACCAGGCTCTCGCCGAGAGGTTGCTGGAAAACGGCCAGGTCGCCCTGACCTATCGCAGCAGTGAGGGGGAGGGGGATTCGGAACCGAAAGCGGCGGCTGGAGCTTATCCGGACAATCCCAACGGCTCGATCATGGATATTGCGGGCATCTGTAATGAAAAGGGAAATGTTCTCGGTTTAATGCCCCATCCTGAAAGATTTGTTCACCGATTGCAGGCCCCTTCCTGGACCAGGAATCCTCCTGGGGCCGGAGAAAGCTCCCTGGGGGCTTTGTCGAGCGCCGGAGATGGTTTTTCAATCTTCTCCAGGGCCGTCGGTTTTGTTAACGACAGGGCCGATAAAATTAGTTAGAATTCCGGCGCCTTGGGGGACTTAGGTCTTTCTTCTCCCGTTCTGGTGGTGAGATGGAGGCCCGGGTTTTCCCGGTGCAGGTGAGGCAGATCCCTATTCTGCCGGGCCTTGGAAGTGAAGAAGTATTTAGAAGTCCGGAAGTGAAGAGATCCGGTCTTCAGGACCATGGTTATCAAGAGGAGGGCTTTGTAATGAAAGCTCGTTCTATAAGGGCGCTTGCAGGCACTGTCGTGTTGCTTGTACTTGTCTCGGTTTCGTCATGCCAGGTCAGTCCAAAATCTTCAGGGGCGCTTGGTGCACGGGCACGAAAAGCTGGGGACGTTCTGCCGCTTGTTATCGGGCGGATCTCGGCCCCTGCTGATCATTTCTACTCAAGCAATCAGAAGGTGAGTATCCAGCCTTCTTTTGACCCGGGTATGGTCAATCTCAAGGCGGTAAGCAGCTACAAGCTGTGGCTGCAGGATCCGGTTGTAGGTACCTGGTCAGAGGTGAGCGCGTCGGAAGCTCTGCCGATCAGCTACGAAACCGGGGGAGAGGGGAATTACGGTTTCAGGATCTCTGTTGTTATGGAAGGAGATCGTGAGTTCCTCAGTCCCCAGGGGGGCGAATCACCACAGATCTGGTTCTGTGTGGACAAGACCCCGCCGGTGGTGAAATGGACGGGAGCCGGGAAGACCTTCTTCTTCAGTGGAAAGTCGCGCCTCAGCCTGAGCTTGAATGTTTCCGAGCAGCAGCTCGGCAAGAGCCCGCTCGAGGTCGAATGGAGCATGGATGGTGGCCAGAAGTGGACGCCGCTAACCACCCGGGTTGCGAAGAACGGAGAGCAGACCTTCCCGTGGTTTTTCCCCCAGGGAGTGGAGACCCAGGTGCAGGTAAGGGCAATGGTGACAGACCTTACCGGCCTGACAGGTACGGACACGCTCATACTGCAGAGTGAAAATGGAGCGGTCGTTTCTTCACTTGATTCGCCGACCCTGTCGCTTCCGGAGGAGACTCCCGAACCCGTGGTCGCCGAGGTTTTACCCCCGGACGAAGAATCTGTGCCCGAGCCCGAGGTGCAAGAGCCCGAGGTCGTCGCTGAATTGCCCCCTGCAATCCAGTTCATCTCTCCTGAGGCAGAATGCATTCTTGCCGGAGACGAGATCGAGATTGCCTGGGAGATTCGTGAGGAACCTGCGGACCAGGTTCTTGATCCCGGTAGAGAGGTTGTCCTCGAGTTCTACTCGCCGGCCAGCGACGAGTGGGAGACTATCGGGGACACTACGGTCGGTGCAGGACAGATGAGCTGGGTCGCCCCTGAGTTGACCCTGGTCGATTGCCGGCTTCGTCTCGTGGTGACCACTGCGGCTGCTGCCGAGGATGGCGGTGAGGCAGAGGTCCTTGAGTTTGACAGCAATCCTTTCGGTGTAGATGCCAGTGCTCCCCGGGTTGCCTGTGAGCAGCTCCCGGCGGTGGTGGGTGGACTCTTCAGCCTGGAGGTCGAGCTGGTAGATGAAGGTTGCTCGGCGCCCGAAGACGTCCAGGCCTTTAT
Organism: uncultured bacterium; assembly: GCA_913050545.1. Classification (GTDB taxonomy): domain Bacteria; phylum Planctomycetota; class UBA8108; order UBA8108; family UBA8108; genus UBA8108. The sequence goes on from CAJWZY010000219.1 coordinate 4,320, forward strand.
ACGCGCGGAGGGTGAGGAGTTCTGGAATGCCCTGGATTCCTCCAGGGTCCAGCTGGAGGCTGCGGGAGAGAAATTCACCGTCAGCCT
>CAJWZY010000220.1 GCA_913050545.1 uncultured bacterium
GCCATGATGGCGCCCTGCCGACCATTGCGCACCGCAACCAGGAGCGCGTAGAGCGCCACCGCTGTCTTTCCTGTTCCGACATCTCCCTGCAGGAGACGGTACATCGGATGGCCAGAGGCCATGTCCCGGCTGACCTCCTCAACGACGATGTCCTGATCAGGGGTGAACTGGAATGGAAAGATGGAGCGGATCTTTTCATCGAGGGAATCACTGGTCTCGAGAACAGCCGTTGTTGATTCACGGAAGGCCCTGCCCCGAAACCAGATCTTTGTCGCGAAAGTAAAACGCTCTTCAAACGCGAGGCGAGCCCGGGCGCTATCCCGGCAGATCTCCCAGCGCTGGCGCGAATCGAGCACGATGGGAGCATCCTCGGGCTCATCTCCCAGGGTTGCAGGGGGGAAATGAATCCATTCATAAGCCTGCAGGAACTCCGCGGGAGGCTCCCTGCCTGAGAGGATCCCCCTCTCCAGGAGGGTGCCCTCATCGAGGAAGAAATCGAATGGCGTCTCCCTCTCAAGGGGAAAACCATCTTCAGTCCTGCCTGCCCGGAGTTCGTCGAGCACGCCAGCCACGAGCATACGCAGGAATCTCTGGGTCAAACCTTTGCGCAAGGAGTAAATCGGCACCACCCTGTTGAGGTTGATGCTGTCCTCCACGGCCTCTCCCTCCTCATCACTGGCAACCACCTCGAATTCAGGCGAAACGATCTGCTTGCGGCTGGCATGCTCTGCGACCTTGCCGAATACACAGAGAGTATCCCCCGGCTTGAGGCTTCTCTCCAGGTAGGGCTGGTTAAACCAGACCAGGTCGACAGAACCACTGTCGTCCATCAGGGTTGCCGTGAGCATATGACGCCTCGGCGGCAATCTCCTGCCACGGCATCTCTCCAGCTGCCCGCTGAGAACCACCTGCTCACCCACCTCGATGGAACCGATCGCCTTGGCATTCCTGCGATCCTGGTACGACCTGGGAAAATGGGACAGCAGGTCGCCGGGCAGAAAGATCCCGAGCCCATTCAGCGCCTCTGCACGCTGGGCATTCACTCCCGGCAACGCCAGCAGTGCAGCCTCCAGCGTGGGATCCGGTTCGTTCTTCTGTGCTGGCATGAGTATTGGCCCGATCGATTTCTGCCTGGGCAGGGACTCACTCTTCGAGTCGATCGATGATCGCATTCACCGGGTTGCAGACCATGGGGTCACTCCCTTCGAGGAGAGCGGCGATCTTCGCTACAGCACATCTTACCGTTGTATGGTTGCGATTGCCGAAGTTCCTGCCGATCTCTGAAAAAGACAACGGAGTAAACTTCCGGGTAAGATAGATTGCCACCTGCCTGGCAAAAACAACCGGGCGCAGACGGTTGGCCGAGGAGAACTCAGATACCGGCAGGTTAAAATAATCAGCTGCCTCCTGGATGATTTTTTCTGCTGTCGGGCCACCGCGCCCCCGCCCTACCCTGTCAGCCAACACCCTGCGTGTCTCGGCAACACTCAGTGGGCGTCCGAGAACCCGGGAATGGACATCCAGCTGCAGGACGGCTCCAAGCAGTTCATGAGCCCCCCCGCGAATACCCTCGGCGAGAAACTCGAGTACCTCACTGTCGATCTCCCCCCGTGTTCCCTGGCTGAGGGGCCCCCTGCCCCGCCCCAGGCGAGCCCAGTGAAGGCGCACAATCTTGCGCTTCATCTTGTAGTCGGGCGGCCGAATGCGGGTCACCAGGCCACTGAGAAACCTTCCCCTCAGAGCAGGTGAAAGCTCTTCAAGGTCCCTGGGCCCCCTGGTCGAGGTAATAACGACCTGCCTCCCCGCCTGGACGAGGTGGTCTATCGTATGCAGAAGCTCAACCTGGGTTTTCTTTTTGGAGGACAGGTTCTGAACATCATCAATGAGCAGAAGATCCAGCGACCGGTAAAGACGGCGGAACTTCTCGGTGGTCCCGTCCTGGATGCTTGCGACATAGTGATTAAAGAAACGGTCTGCGCTGAGACAACGTTTCTTCAGCTCCTGCCCGGCAGCTGACTGGATTCCTTTCAGCAGATGGGTCTTGCCGACGCCGGAACCACCCCAGATAAAGAGCGGATTGTAGAAAGCCCCGGGAGCCCGGGAGACCTCAAACGCAGCCCTGCAGGCCAGTCGGTTGGGCTCTCCCTCGACATAGTTCTCAAGCTCAAAGCCCTCCTCGTGTGCCTCAACGGGTTTCCCCCGCCGTCCCCGCGTGTCCTTCCCCCTCCATTCAACCGGCTTCAGGCCGCGAACCTGGCTGGAAGTTCCAGGGGTCCCTGCAGGGCTTGCAAATATCCGCTTCTGTTCCTCCCGCTGCTTCCTGAAAAGAACGGGATCGATGGAGATATCGAGCGACAGCTGCCTGCCTGCCTGCCCCTCCAGCACCTCCCTGATGCCGTCAAGATAGCGCGACTCGATCCATTCCTGCAGAAACCGGTTGGCTACACCGAGACGGACCTCGGCTTCCCCGTCCGACAGGACTGTAATATCAGCAAGCCAGCGCTGATAGCATTCCGCGCCGAAACGGACCTGTAGTCCTTCCCGGGCAGAAGTCCAGCTATCTTGAAGAAGTCCACTTTTCATGAGGCTATTCCACTTTCCCCTCCAGTCCATCCGATGCGATCCGGTAAAAACTCCCGGGTTTCGAAACTCTCCGGATCCGACCGGAGCCTCCTCTCGAGCGCCCCCGCTCCAACCCCTCAAGGAGGAAGGAGCGAAAACACGCCTTGAACGAAACCGTCATTTACCGTCTGTTGACCGAACCGTTGGCCAGAAAAAAGGAATCCGTCACCAAGCCCACCTGGACACGGTGAAACAGGAAACCCGCCTCTTCACTTCCTTCTTTACACTTCCCTATGATCAAAAAATAAAATCCCGGGGGGAGAGGTGATCAACGAAACCCGCTGAATCACAAAGAGCAGGAACAGCCCTGCAACGATCATCCCAAATCCTCTTCCTGGTTCAGTCCCTCAGCCAGGCCAGGTCTTCGACCCGGCCCTACTCCACGACTTCGGGGTCCACCAACCACGGCAGGAGAGAAGATCTCGGTGATTTCCTACCAGCTGAATCCTGTCCCTTCCAGCGCCTGGCCGGAACTGACCGGCAAGACAGTGAAAAGTACTTCCCTCCGTAGCTCACCTTCGGGACGGACTCCATTTCGAATCCACCCGGGACGGCAAGCTCGCTACGTCACAGAGAATTACTGCGAACGCGAGGAGCAGTTCAGCTCTCCAGCGTCTATCTCTTCGAGAAACGCTGGAAGTTAACTGCAACCAGCAGGCAAAACATCGTCGATACCAGGTCTCCCACCCGGGAAAAATACCACCTTGGTTAACTGAATGAACATCAAGTTGAACCCGCAAACCCAACTGGCCGAAGAGAACTCCACCAGGTCTCCAGCCAGGGCGCCCTGCTCATTTCGCGTCCATCACGCGCCTCGAGCCAGGCCAGACATTCAAAGCAGGTCCTGTATTCCAAACGTCCCGCTGACAAAAGCGGGAGCGGATATTAGCAAAGGGGTCCCAGCGAGTCAACGCCGAAAAAACGCAATCGACAGCAGGATAAAAAAACCCCGGCTGCAACAGCCCGCGACTCAGACTGAGAAACGGAATTCCACGACATCTCCATCTGCCATCGGGTAGGTTTTTCCCTCCAGGCGAAAGACCCCCTTCTCACGAGCACCCTTGATGCCATCGAAGGCAACATAATCGTCATAGCTGACGACCTCCGCCCTGATGAAACCACGGGCAATGTCACTGTGGATCTCCCCGGCTGCGTCAACGGCAACCGTCCCATCCCGTATAGTCCAGGCCCGCACCTCCTTTTCTCCCGCTGTGAAAAAGCTGATGCGCCCCGCTGTTCGGTATGAAGCCGATATGATTGAGTCCCGGCTCAAGCTCTCAATGCCATACTCCTCGAGAAAGATCTCCTGGTCATCCGGCGGTAACTGGAGAATCTCCAGTTCATTGAGCGCCTTGCAGGGAAACGCCTCCGCCCCGCTGGCTTCACGGAGCTCATCGAGGTTGATTCCAGATCCCCCCTCACCGGAATTGACGACAACCAGGTAAGGTTTGAGACTGAGAAAACCAAACCCGCTGACAGCCTTGCGCTGTGCCTCGTCAAAGGAGAAGCTCGACACGGGATTCTCCGCCTCAAGATGCCCCCTCAACTCACCGAGCAGTTCCTGCTCCCGGCGGTCATCATCGTCAAAGTTAGGCTTGTTGCTTCTTTCTAGTAGCAATTTAAGAGAAATTAAATCTAAATCCAAAAAACCTTATGTCTTCTGCGGAACAAACTAAAACGAACGGATCGGAAAACATGATCACAATTGAATCCATGCACAAGTGGTTTGGCGATTTCCATGTACTTAAAGATATCAACCTTGAAGTAAAACGTGGGGCGAA
>CAJWZY010000221.1 GCA_913050545.1 uncultured bacterium
CCGCAACGGCCGACAACCAATTCGTCCTCTACCTCAACGGAGAGAAGCTCCTGGAAAGCTCCGAATGGAGCACTCCTGCCTCGGTCAACCCCGGCAGGAAGCTGAAGCGCGGAAAGAACCTTCTCGCTGTCCGGGCAGCCAACGGCGGCGGCGGCGCCAACCCGGCCGGCCTCATCGTCTCCCTGAAGGGACTGGATGAAAAAGGCTCCTCTGTGTTCGAGGCGGCTACCAGCTCTGCCTGGCTTCATACCCTCGAAGCTGTAAATGGATGGCAGCTGCCGGGAACCCCTGGTTCAAAATGGAAGGCATCCTTCCGCATAGGCGACCTCGATGCCGGCCCCTGGAACGTCGGTGCCCACTTCCAGTCGAGCGTGCCCCTGGCCGGCGGGGTCGAGGCCCGCTCATCGCTGGCCTTTGCCGACCAGCTGCAGGTGGCACTTGGACGCCCCAACCGTGAGCAGGTCGTCAGCCGTAGAGATTCGGTGGCGACCCTCCTGCAGGCTCTCGAGCTGACCAACGGAAAAACCCTGGACCGGATCATCTCCTGGAACTCGAAGCAGCTCCTGGGCCAGGGACACGAATCCACCGCCGGGCTTATCAGCGCTGTCTACAAGCGGGGGCTTTCGCGGAAACCCTCGGCAGCGGAGCTCGACACCTTCAAGGCCCTGGTAGGAACTCCTGCAACAGAACAGGGCATCCAGGACCTGCTCTGGGCCATCCTGATGCACCCTGAATTCCAGTTGATCTATTAAGCACAAACCCAGCCTACCCAACCCGAGACATGTCAAAAAACACCCAGCAGCCGAAAACGAACCTTCACCGCCGCGACTTCCTGAAGACAGCCGGCGCCGCCACCCTCGGAGCGCTCGCCGCAGGAGCACCCAGGCCGGCTGGAGCCGCACCTGCCGGTCCAGAAGCGACAGCCGATTCCGTGATCGTCCTCTGGATGGCGGGAGGAATGGCTCATACAGAGACCTTCGACCCCAAGCGCTACACGCCCTTTCGCAAGGGACTCCCGGCCAACGACCTCCTTTGCAGCTTCCCGAGCATCGAGACCGCAGTCGACGGAGTAAAACTCACCAGGGGGCTGGAGAAGACAGCGGCCGTGCTTGACCGCGGAACGCTCCTGAGAACCCATGTCCTCGGAGACCTTGGCTTCATCCTGCACTCGCGACACCAGTACCACTGGCACACCGGCTACGAGCCCCCGCTCACCGTTGCCGCACCGCATCTCGGGGCCTGGATCGCACAGGCGCTCGGCCCCAGGGATGAAGCCATGCCGGCCTTTATCGACATTGGCCAGCGCTATGAGGGAAACGGCGAGGCCGAAGAGATCAAGGCCTTCCAGACTGCCGGATTCCTCGGCAGCGAGTTCGGCCCCTTCCGCGTGCCGGATCCAAAGCAGGCCGTCAAGGTGGTCCGTCCCCCGGCCGGCATGACCGTCGATCGTTTCAAGCGGCGCTACGAAGCCTACCGCAAGGTGCTCGAATCGAGCCCCGTGGCCCGCAGCGGCTCCGCCTACCAGAAAGAATCCCTGCTGCGCTCAGCCGAATCAGCCTACCGCCTGATGAACTCACCCGCATCGAAGGCCTTTGACCTGAGCCTCGAGCCTGAGGACACCTACAAGGCCTACAACACCAGCAAGTTCGGCCTCGGCTGCCTGCTCGCTCGCCGGCTGGTCGAGAAGGGCGCCCGGTTTATCGAGGTGACAACGGAATACGGCCCCTTCAAGCAGTGGGATACGCACGAGAATGGCCACACTCGGCTGACCGACATGAAACGGCAGATCGATGCGCCCATCGCCCAGCTGGTGCTGGATCTCGAAGAACGAGGCCTTCTCGACAGGACAATGATTGTCCTGGCCAGCGAGTTCAGCCGCGACTGCATGGTCGAAGGTAAGCCGGAAAAGCAGGTGCGCAACCAGGTGAACGTCCCCAACGTCATCAACGAGATGAAGTTCTACGGCATGCACCGCCACTTCACCAGCGCGTCGAGCGTGCTGCTCTTTGGTGGCGGCATCAAAAAGGGCGCCGTCTACGGCAAGACCGCCGAAGAGAGGCCCTGCACGACCATCGAGAACCCCGTCACCATCACCGACCTTCACGCCACGATCCTCCATGCGCTGGGAATCTCTCCGAAACACAATTCCATCATCGAGGACCGGCCCTTTTACGCGACCAAGGATGGAAAAGGCAAGCCTGTCCTCGGCCTGCTTGGCTGAGAACCGGTGGCGAGCGCTGGCGGGGAAAACTCAATCCTTACCTCGTTCCCCGGGGAGCCCTGAGGCGGCACGGTAAAGGTCCAGCACCCGCACCAGGTCTTCCCTGACCGGATCGGCCAGCTGGTCTCCCCGCAGAAACAGCGACCTCGCCAACCCATCGGCAACCGGCCCGAACCAGGAATCCTGTGTACCGCTTCTGGCCAGTAGATTCTCAGCAGCCTGGACGAAGAGGTCAATTCGCCCGGGCTCCTCCCCGCCCGGCAGAGATAATACAGCCTGCGCGATCTCTTCATCGGCGCGGTACCCCGAGAGTTTCACCACCGCTCCCGCCTGCAGACGCCAGCTGTGACGGCCGGAAAAAGCCAGCCTCTCAAGCAGACGGGAATGCCGTTGATGGCTCAGAGAGGAAACAACCAGCCTGCTGGCAGGCCCACCTTCGGCCTTGCGGATCCATCGGTAGAGCTCCTCTTCTTCACTCCTGGAGGTGATCTCCCTGATGATCCGCAAGCGCCGCAGCTTGCAGGCAGGTGCGTAAAAGGGCTCCCCTGCCTTCTGCCCCGTCCGTGAGATGTAATCAAGAGCCTCGCCCGGCTCCAGCTGGCTAAGCGCAGCAGCCTCGAGGAGCTCATCGACAGCGCCTGGGGCTCCGGATTGAAAAGATTCTTCAAAGGCCTGCAGGTTTTCGCGGGGCCAGCCGGGCTCCTGCTGATTCAGTTGAGATGCAGCGGCGAACACAAGCCTCTTCATGCCTGGGACGCTCTCAGACAGCCTGAGAAGCCCTTCAAGGTCTTCTGTGACCAGACGTTGAGACTCCCCAATCGTCTCCGTTATAGCCTCCAGGAGATCTCCTGCGGCCGCGTAGAGTCCGGTATATTCAGCCAGCACAAGCTCAATCGCATGCCTGGCCGCAAAAGAGCCTGCGCCTTTGCGGTAGGTTGGCGAGCACAGTATTTTCAGACTCAGATCCAGCAGCAGAACAGCGGGCCCCGGGTCCTCCTGGCCTGAGCGGGCAAGGAGCCTCTCAACGAGAACATCCGGGAACCCCTCCAGCTCAGAATTGTATCCCAGCAGTTTCGTAGCAAGCGCCACCTCCTCACGTCCGGCTTCGTGCCCCAGGAGCTCGAGCAGGAAATCGATGCCATCGACCCCTCCAGGAAACCCGGGGGCAAAGACAAGGTCCCCACCCCCGGGTTGCAGACCGCCCTCCATCGAGGATTCCCTCCAGGCCTCACTGCACGGCAGAGCCGGAGAGGAAGACGAGGGAACGTGACTCCTTTCAGGGTGGGCAGGGGCGGGAAGTCCTGGTGCGGACAGGCAACTGCTCCCGGCAGCCTCAACACCGCATAAAGCCGGTGGCCTCTCTGGCCCCGGAACCCGGACAAGGATATATACCCCACCAGGCAGGAGCAGAGCCAGCGCGGCCCCGGCAAGCCAGCCCGGCCGCAGGCAGCTCCGGAGGCGACCTCCTCCCCCGCCGCTCACCTGGCCCCCTTACCGGACTGCCGCCCCACCCTGGCCTCCCTGTGACAGCTCAACTCCCGGCTGCAGGTCCTCACCCTCTCAGATGTATTCACCCAGTCGCCACGAACACAATTGGGCATGGCGATGAAAACGAAATTAAGCTGCTGGCTGCAGGCGTTCTCCCGCTCCCTGATGACAGACCCGTCCTGCCATTGGCAGTCCCTGCAGGGAGCGGGCACTGAGCCGAAATGAGATGGGACATAGGTCTCAACAGCCGGGCAGTTGTCACGGCCAACTCCGAAGATTAAAAAGCCGCCGTAGCCCGGAATAAATCCCCCGAAGTGCACCGAAGCGCACTCGATAAATGCCCGTCCCGTGACCACCTCCGCCGGGGTGATCAAGGGAGCCCTGGCGATGTTGGTACACGGCGAAGAACAGGGCACGCCCTCGCTGCCTTTCACTGCCGGTGAGCGAGGCGAAATTTTCTTACCGGCGCCGGCACCCGGCTTGCCCCCGGGAGACTGGCTCAGCGCATCACCGCCGGCAATAGCGGGGTAAAGCAACAGAGCCCCCGCACAGAAAAGAACCACTTGAGTTTTCCCCAGGCAACGGGGCCCAGGGAAAAAGCCGTGGAACAGAGCTTTGAAAAAAAAGAGGCGCCACCTGCAAAGCCGGTTGAGCAGCTT
>CAJWZY010000222.1 GCA_913050545.1 uncultured bacterium
GTTCCAAGCCTATTAGCACCATGTACTGAAACGCATGCGGCTTCTCCTACTGCCAACAATCCCTCGCAAACATTTTCAGGTTTACCAGCAGTATATCGAGGCATCCAAGCTCTACGGGGTTGAGGTTCCCTTTGAGATTCACCTGCTGGCTTGGCAGTACCCCAAGGATGAAGAATCCGCAAAGCAGGTGAACCGCATTCTGGCCAAGCACAAGAGGCGGGACGTTCCGGGCAAGGCCGTGTTAAACCGGGTGCATCGTCTGGCGGGCTTGAAACTGAACCGCTACCTCATGCAGCACCTGCCCAAGCTGGCAAAGGGCCGCAAGTTCAAGGTGCGGCGCAAACTCGGAGAAGTGTACGTCCAAATCCTGCTGGACAAGCGTTATTTTTCCAAGCTGCTCAAGCTCCAGCAGCAGGATGTCAGCTCGCGCCCCTTCTTCGATACAGCCTCTTTCCCCGGCACCAAGCAACCGGGCCGGGTTCGCCGAGCACATCTGTGAAGCCGCAGCCAGCGATTCCTCGACCGGGAGGGCAGGATGGTGCCTGATATTGACCCCCTCCATCTCAACGCTGAAGAGATTCAGCAGGTTCTCGAAGACCTCTCTCATGCCGATCGCCGCCCCGAAGAGCGCGCCGGCATCCGATGTTCGCGCAGCCATCTCGATCTCTCCAGGGGAGCGAACCACCCGGAGGTAGGCGCCATCGGCCGCCGGCTCTCCCTCCATGCCGCAGAGCTCAAAGGGTTCAGTCGGCGCACCTGTCCCGAAACCGGCATCGCTGATCCCTATGCAGCGGGAGACCTCCTTGCGGCAGACCCAGTCACGAACAAGCTGCGGGTGGATGTGGTAGCCATCGACGATAAGGGTCGCAATGAGCTGGTCGTTGCGCAGGCTCTCCTGGAGCAACCCTCCATCGTTGAACACCTTCAGGCTGCTGCCGGTCGGCCCGTTACCGAGGTGGATCACGTAGCTGAGACCCGCCGCGATGGCCTCGCGCAGGCATTCTGCATGCGGCTTCGCATGCCCGCAGCCCACCACCACACCGCGCGAGACTGCCTCGGCAACCAGGTTGATGGCCTCGGGTGTCGTTTCCGGAGCGACATTGATCATCTTGACCGCCCCGGTGGCGAGCAATTGCTCAAGCACTCCCGGGTCCGGCGGCAGCACCCAGTCGGGATTGTGCGCCCCGTGGAACTCCGGGTTCATGAAGGTGCCTTCCACCAGCCCCCCCAGCAGCACATCATCAAGGCTGCCTGTTCCGGAGAGAACCTCCTTCATGCCCTTGAGATAGGCGATGATTTCATCCAGTGGCGCTGCCAGGGTGGCGAGAACGCACCCGGTCACCCCCGTGGACGCCTGGTAGTTCAACACCTCCCGGATACGCCCGGCATGCACCTCGGGATCCCGGTACCCGCCGCTCAACCAGCCGATGTCATTGACCTGCAGATCGATCCAGCCGGGCACCACCCACAGCCCTTCGGCATCGAGCTCCACAGCTCCCGGCCCGCCACTCACCCCGGGTCCAGCCCCGGTGATCTTCCCATCTTCAATGGCCAGGCTTGTCTCCCCGCCACCGGGTATCCGTGCATTCCTGACCAGGAGCCGGCTCACTTCAGCACCTCCTCGAGCGACTCCTCCAGTACAGCAAAGCCCTCCTGCAGTGCATCGCGCGGAATACACAATGGCGGAGCAATCTTGAGGCAACCGCCCCCGAGGCCCACCGGCGAAAAGAGCAGGAGCCCCTTGCGGTAGGCTGCCTCGGTGGCCCGCAGGGCGAGCTCGGAGTCAGGCTCAAGAGTTCCGGGCCGGACCAGGCGGATCCCGCCAACCAGGCCCTTGCCCCTGGTGCAGCCGACGTTTTCCGCCCACCTTGATTCAATGGAGGCCATTCCCTCGAGCAAAACCGTTTCCAGGTCCGCCGCATGCCCGGTAAGGCCCTCTCTTTCTATAGCTTCGAGCGAGCCGAGAGCAGCAGCCACGCTCAGCGGAGATGCCGAATGGGTAGAGGTCATCGAGCCTGGAGGGAAGATATCCATCAGCTCGCTGCTGCCGATCACGGCAGAGAGAGGCAGTGATCCCGAGATCCCCTTGCCACAGGCGACCAGGTCAGGGGTGATCCCGTAGTGCTCGAAGCAGAAATATTTCCCGGTGCGTCCGAAGCCGGACTGCACCTCGTCAAAACACAACAGGGCCCCGTTGTCATCACACCAGCGGCGCAGGGAGCGTGCATAGTCAACCGGGAAGAAGTCAGGGCCGATCCCGAGATAGCTTTCTGAGAGGACCCCGGCAACCTCCGAAGGTTGAACCCCCGCATCCTCGAGGGTGGACTCGAAGAGATCGAAGGAGAGATCCTCGACCAGGTAGCCATCAGGAAAAGGAACCTGGATAAAGCTCGAATCCTCCACCCCGATCCATTCCTTCAGGGGCTCGATCCCCCCGGCATACTGGGAGCCGAGAGTCCGGCCGTGAAATCCTCCGCGGAAAGAGACGATCACCTTCCTGCCAGGATCGCTTTTCCTGCCGTTGGCCCGCATGAACTTGATAGCGCATTCGACCGCCTCCGAACCCGTGGTCAGGAGAAACACCTTGTCGAGCCCGCTGGGCGATACCGCAGCCAGTCGCTCGCAGAGCTCAGCCCTTCCCTCGTGGGCGAAAACAAAGCTGGCCAGCAGCGGTTTCTGGAGGACCTCGCCGACCCGCTCCCGCACGAGGGGGTGGCCATGCCCGGCATTGGCAACCAGGACGCAGGAGCTCCAGTCGATCCAGCGGTTGCCGAAGGCATCCTCGACGTTGTAGCCTGTCGCGCGGTCCCAGAGAACCGGCGGCTGGCAGGACATCGAAGACGGCTCGACGGCGTTCAGACGCCGGAAGACCTCGACTGCTCCGGGGGCCGGCTGGGCGGTAAGGATCCTGCGATGGGGCGTGTCAACCTGCGGGACCTCCTCCGGCTCGAGACTGTAGCGCCCGTAGCGCGGCGGCTGCTCAGTCATCCTGCAGGTGCTCCCCAGTCGGACAGTTCTCCACCATCGAGCTCCTCATCAGCTCTGCATCCCCGGGATGGTGGATCAGCAGGGAGCTGCGGAAATACCACCGCCGCGGGCTGTCGGCCGAGAGCTCATAGGTCCCGTTATCTACCGCGGTGGTCACGGGCACGATCTCCCCATCGATCTCAAGCGAAGCCTCGAAACCCATCCTCAGGAGGAGCGGAAGAGCACCGGCCGCATCCCAGAGCTTGACTGACCCCAGGTAGGCCAGGAAGCGCCCCTGCAGCAGTCCCAGCAGCGGCACCACCGCCGCGCCAAGAGCCATCACCGGGTTGGGCAGGAGGCACTGCCCGCGCTTGGCGAGGGCCTGGGTGATGGCGATGAGGCCACGGCCATCAGGCGGCCGGGGAGGAAAACTGAGCTCCCGCCAGGTCCACTCCCCACCGGTCTCCTTGCCCTCGTGAACAGTAAATTCATCGTCACCTGAGCTGATGATCAGCTCACCGTAATCGGGAAGATAGACCCCGCCGTGGACCAGCTTCCCGGCCTTCATATAACCGATCGAGACACCCCAATTGGGAAGGAAGTGAGCGAAGGGGGCCGTCCCATCGATCGGGTCGACCACCCAGGCCTCTGACTCGAGCGCCGCGGCCACGTAGTCATCGCCTTTTCGACTGATCGTTTCTTCGCCGATGATGTAGCAACCCGCCGCCTCGTCCTCCAGGGCCTCGGTGAAGAGAGCCTCGATTTCCAGGTCGGCCTGGGTCACCAGGGAGTGGTCGCTCTTGATCTCGAGGGTCAGCTTCTTGCGAGCCTCCCGCGCCATGTCGCCGGCGCGAAGAAGCAGCTCGACAATACGGTCTTTATCCCATCCCATGATTTTCTGTTTCCACCTTATGTAGCTGTATCTTCGTAGAGGTCCGCGAATTTCTCTTCAATCCGGCACCTGACCAGTTTACCCGAAGGACCGATCCCGCCACATTCTTTCAGGCTCTTAGTGCTCACCACCCAGGGGCCGATGTGCTCGTCAACCGGCCGCCCGGCATTGAACTCCCGCACCAGGCTGCCGAGATACTCAGCTCTCTGGGGCGAGTGCTCAAGCCCCTCCCGCAGGAAATATACACAGCCAAGGCGCGGCCTGGCATCTCCAATCACCACCGCCTCCTCGAGTATATTCTGGTCCTTGAGATCGGCCGCCTTGAGGTCATCTTCCATGGGAACAGGCAGGTAGTTCAGGCCGTTGTCGGTGGTGATCCTGTCTGAGACCTTGCCAAACACCTTCAGCCGACCACGCTTATCGAAGGCCGCCCTGTCACCGGTTTTTATCACACCGTCAAAAGGAACAAGGGTTCCATCCGGCTCAACATATCCCCTGGCGATCTGG
>CAJWZY010000223.1 GCA_913050545.1 uncultured bacterium
CCCTTGCGCAATAGCCGACCTGTGACCAAGTTCACGCCCGCTCCCTTCCGAGGCAGCATTATACCGTGATGGTCGCTATCGATGGCCGACCAAGGCCCCGTCCGCTATGTTCCCGCCCCCGAAAACATAGGGATGCGGAACACATGAAAAATGTCTTTGATAACGTCCTCGAGGTCGTTGGAAACACCCCCTTGGTCCGACTGAATGCCATGACTGAGGGTCTGGAGTGCACCACCTACGCCAAAGTTGAATTCACCAACCCAGGCGGCAGCGTCAAGGATCGGATCGCGATGGAGATCATCGACGCTGCCGAGCAAGGCGATCTCGCCGGCGCAGAGGGCCGCGTCCCGGATCTGGATTGCGTTCAGATGGATCGGCCCCATCTCAGAGGGAGCCCCTGCATTGCCGGACTCATCGGCGAACAGGAGGAACCAGTCGACGGCAGCGCCTGCGGAATAGATGCTGAACCGCCCATCTACTGTGACGGCTCCCGTATTCTGCTGGACCTCGACACCGTCAATGTAGCTGGTGTAGGTACCCGTGGCGCTGTTGACCACCAGTGCGAGCCGGTGCCACTGGTTGCCGGTGACAGCCCCTCCATAGTTGCCGCTGATGCCGATCGCGCCATCTCCCCTGAGAAACCAGTCCCCATCATTGCCGCAGGCCAGCGGGTTGGTCGAGCCAGCTCCGTTCTGGCAGGAAGTGGTCTGGTAGAGGGAGATCCAGTCGCCGACCTCGGGAAATCTCACGTCCATGACAAGCGTGTAGTTGTTGAGGTAGGAGCCTCCTCCGTTGGCCCCCAGGCCATGGCGGACAGTGAGAGCATTTCCCCGGGCGACCACGGCGTAGGTGGCCTCTTCCCCATCAATGTCAGCAGAGGCGAATTGAAGGGACTCATCGATGCCGGCGAATGCAGAGAGGATCAGCTCTTCTGCTCCGGTGGAGGAGGAGAGGTCTCCATCCAGATTCCAGTGGGCGATGTTCTCAGCAGGAAGCAGGGCCGGGAAAAGAAACAGCACTAAGCAGCCGGTAAGGTATCTCAACTTGGTTCTCCTGAAGCAACTACCCCCTGGTTGGAAGAAAGCCCCGTCTGCGGGGGGCTTTCCACCCCTGTATTTTCCAGCCTGAGAAGGTGAGAGTGAAGCAGTTACCTGATTTTTTATTCCAGGGGGGGTATCCCGGTTAGAGAGAAAAAAATGGCGCGCCAGGGAGGACTTGAACCCCCGACCACCGGATTAGAAATCCGGGGCTCTATCCAGCTGAGCTACTGGCGCGCTCCAGGGAACGTTTCCAAAAGGCTCCGTCTGTACGGAGTCCTGCCCGAGAAGATATCAGGCACCCCTTGAAGGCGCAAGTTCACACAAAAGGAAGGGTGAGCTATGCCTTGGGGCCGCCATGGCGCAGAACAGCCCTGGAGCGGGGCAGGCAGAGATCCAGCACCCGCTCAGCCTCGATGATGAGGTTGACCTCCGGCAGCCAGCTTTCAGCGATGACCTCGTGTTCTCCCCGGTGGGGGGACTCGAGGATCATCGTATGCTCAATCTTCGGCAGCTCTTTACCTGAAAAGATGTCCGCCGGCAGGTTCTTCACCTCGAACTCCGCGTCTTCTGCGGGTTCGATCTCCAGGTTGATGGGATGCTGGTAGTCGCCCTTCTCAAGCCTGCAGATCCTGATCGGCGAGTCACCGAAGTTCTGGATCCTGCACTGGAAGGCACCCTTGATCTTTCTCCGGCCCTTTTTCTTTTCGGGCACCCACTTCAGGAAGAAGTCGATGTCACGGTTCAGGCGCAGTCGCTCGCTGTCGGATACCAGGAAATAGGTTTCGTGTTTCTCGGTGCACTCAAGCAGCTCGATCCAATTGCTGGAATATTCCTTCAGGATGCCCTCATGGCGCGCTACCTCTTCGCCGTTCTGCGACTCGACGATGACCTTGGAGCCGATATAGCGTTCGAGGATCGGTTCGAAACGGTTCCCTACCGCGGTGAGGGTTTCATCCCCGATTTTCTTGATCCCCGCGTCCTGGCTCTTGGCCATGGAGGAAGATGCCTTTCCCCTGGTCTGGGCGACAATCAGGCCCATCGACTGGCTGATGGCATCCTTGAAAGCATTGGAGAGATTGCGCACCATGCGGGACAGTTTCTTGAAGAACCCTCTTTTTTTCAGGGAGTTGACGTCTTTCAGCCGGCGCGCCTTGTCTTCCTCATCGAGCTCTTCGTGGTAGCGTTCGATGGCGCTGACCTTGTCCATCTGACCTTCGAAGATGATGTAGCTCGTCTCGGTATTGCCCGTGTCATCATTGCGGGCTTCGGAATAGAGGATCTCGATGCCGCCTGGATAGACGTTCAGCTCGCCCCAGGTGGGGTCCCTGCCGTCCTCCTCGATGCTGACATTGAAGTTGCTGAAGTGTTTCAGGCAGCGGTCGAGAGCCCAGCGCTGGACGATGAAGCTGACCAGCGCCGCGGCGAAGACGAAGAAGATCGTGATGTAGAAGATGCTGTCCATAGTTCTGTCCGGTGAATCATCCAGCTATCGGTTCCGGGTTGTTTACTATGCCGGACATTTTCGCATTGCCAAGCCCTATGCAAACGAAAATCCGCCGGTGATCATTATAGGCCCTCGGTGGCGCAGGCTTCCGGGCAGCCGGGTATGGGGATGCACTCGGTACCCGGGACCGGGGGAGCTCCCCCCATGAAGAGGTAGGCGAGGGAGTGGATTGCATCGGTGAGGTTGAGGCTGTTGTCGCCGTTGACGTCAAGGAGCTCCAGGTTTGCCGGGTCGTCGATGGCCCCCTCCTGGCAGGGCAACCTTGCCGGGGAGCCCAGGAAGAGATGGCCGAGCAGGGCGATAGAGTCGGAGATATCAAAGCTGGCGTCCTGGTTCAGGTCGCCCGGAAGCTGCGCACCGCCTTCGGCAATGCCGGGGTCGGCGTAGCCGGGGGTTCCATCATCGACGCTGGAAGGGCGCCAGGCGCCTGCAGAACGAAGGTCCTCTCCTGCGGCCAGCAGGTCATCTAGCTGCAGTGACCGGCCGTTTCCATCGGTTTGCGGGTACCAGGCATCGCTGTAGCTGATACGCAGGGCCTCGGCTCCGCTGGAATCGAGCAGGGTGAAGGTTTCGCTGCCATTGGAGAGGTTGCCGGAATACTCTCCCGCCACGAGAATCCTCGCGAGGTCGTAACGAGCCGCAAAGGCCTCGATGTCTTCGACCAGCACCACATGCTCACCTGGCTGGAGGCTGGTCACGGCCCCCGCGCTGAAATCGAAACGAATGCCGCCGGCGAGCTTTACCCCGCTGAGGTCAAGAGGCGCCTTTCCCGAGTTCCACAACTCGACAAACTCGTAATCGTCGGAGTCATGCCCATCGTCATCCTCGCCCGGGCGCGGGTGGTACATGAGCTCCGTGATCCGCAGGGGGGAAATGTCGGCGGTGTATTGAGCCTCTGTCAGGGCGCTCCAGCTTCCCCGTCTGAGCACCCTGGTTTTCAGGGTTGTTGTTCCCGGAAGGCTCAGTGGTTCGCGGTACCTGGTGGCCGAACCGGCAACGTCGCCGCCCTCCAGCCTCGGGTCGCTCCCATCGGTGGTAAAGTAAATCGTTCCCGCCCCAACGCTCACGCTGACCTCCAGGCCTCTGCCATCGGAAGGGATGGTTCCGCCATGAGGCTCGAGCTCCGGGGGGGGGAGCTCAGAAACCAGGTCGCGGCGGGCAAGCTGGGCCAGGTAGATGTTTCTGCGCCGGGGGAAGTAGGTGTTCAGCAGCCAGTCCTGGTAGGTGACGTAGTGCTGGTTGCGGTGGAAGAGATCGTACTGGTCCCGGGAGCCGGAGCCCTGCAGCACATCGCGGCGATAGTCGCCCCAGCGTGCCGATTCAGCGACGACCGCCCGCCAGACCTGGTCGCGGCGGGCCAGCCACCTGCCCAGCACCTTGTCCGTGCTCAAGGCCCCGCCGTTGTAGAAGTGCTTGCGGACCCGGTCGGCAAAGCGCAGGCGGAACTCCGGGTTGGCCCGCAGCGCAGTGTAGAGGCGGCTTGGCTTGTTGTTGTTGCTGAGCCCGGTACGGTCGCGGTTGAGGATGATATCGAGATCGGGCTGTGGTGGAGGCGGATTGTTCTGGTGGCGGGAGATGATGAGCTCTGAGTCCCAGCAGAAGAACTGGTACCCGCCTCCACCTTCACGCTTGCTGCCGGCATACCAGTTGTGGCCATCCCAGTCATCGTTGCCGAGGTAGAAATTGAGCAGCATGTAGTCGATGAGGTTGTCGACGTCGAGCAGCTCACGGATCCTGGCGTAGCCTGCGGCCGATGAGACTCCCGAATTGGCGATGCTCATCATCCTGTTCCAGTTCGACAGGTTGCCGTCGACCGCGG
>CAJWZY010000224.1 GCA_913050545.1 uncultured bacterium
GGCGGGGGAGGTGTTGAATGAGCGCGCATGACCTGCTGAGAAGCTCAGGAGCCCACTCCCTCTGGGGGAGGATCAAGGGACAGCCGGACCTCTTCTTCGGCGTTATCCTGATCTCCATCCTGCTGGTATTGCTGGTGCCACTTCCTCCAGGACTGGTTGATACCCTGCTGATCTTCAACATCACGATCTCGCTTGTTGTCCTGATGACGGCATCCGCAGTCAAGAGACCCCTGGATTTCAGTGTTTTCCCGTCACTCCTGCTGGTGGTCACCTTCTTCCGACTGTCGCTGAATATAGCCACAACCCGGTTGATTCTCGGAAACGCAGCCGATGGCCCGCTGGCGGCAGGCAAGGTGGTCGAGACCTTCGGTAGCTTTGTTGGCGGGGACAACCTGGTGGTTGGATTCGTCGTCTTCACTGTTATCGTACTGGTTCAGTTCGTCGTGATCACCCGTGGGGCAACGAGGGTGTCGGAGGTTGCGGCACGTTTCCAGCTCGATGCGATGCCCGGCAAGCAGCTGAGCATTGATGGAGATCTCGCCGCCCAGCTCATCGACCAGGAGGTGGCAAGCCAGCGGCGGAAAGAGGTGGCGGGAGAAGCCGATTTCTACGGCTCCATGGATGGCGCCAGTAAGTTTGTTCGCGGCGATGCGGTTGCCGGAATTGTCATCATGGCGGTGAATATCCTTGGCGGTATCGGCATTGGAATTTTTTACCACGGCCTGAGTTTCGGCCGCGCCCTGGAGGTCTTCGGCCGCCTGACGATCGGGGATGGCCTGGTGAGCCAGGTGCCGGCCCTCATGGTGTCGATAGCAGCGGCTTTGCTGGTCACCAGGAGCGTCAACACCGAACACCTGGGAAGAGACCTCGGCCGACAGATTTTTTCAAACGACTGGATCCTGTTCGTTTCAGGGTTCTTTCTCTGGTTGCTGTTGCCGACCGGTCTTCCCGTTCCGATGTTGCTGATCACCTCGGCGGCCTGTGTTTTCTGCGGTTTTGTTCTCAGGCGCGAACGGCTGGAAAAGGAGAGCCAGGAGCGGTTTGCCCGCCAGAGTGAAGAATCAAGCCAGGCCAGGGTGCCGGTTGTTGATGTGAAAACGCTGATGAAGGTAGAGACGCTCGAGCTGCAGATCGGCTACCGGCTGGTTTCGCTCCAGGACAGGAATCGTGGTGGCGAGCTGCTGGATCGCCTCGCGAAGATGCGCCAGCGGCTTGCCCTTGATCTCGGCCTGCCGGTGCCCTCTGTGAAGGTCTCAGATTCCAAGGAGATTGGCTCCCGCGAGTACTGCTTCAGGCTCCGGGGCGCGCAGCTGGGCACCTGGGAGATCGTTCCCGGCGGCAGCCTTGCCCTGCAGAAGGACGAGGAACGTCTTGCGGGCGTGGGCAATCTCCCCTTTGAATTCAAATCCTCGATAACTCTTGTCGGCGGTTCCGGCTTCTGGATCGCCGATGCGATGGCGGAGAAGGCGCACGAGGCCGGCTGCCAGCTGCTGAGCCCTTCGGCGGCGATAGCGCTGCACCTGGAGAACTGTATCCGTGGACACGCCCCCGAGCTGCTGACCCATGAGTGCGTCTCGCAGATACTGGGGGATCTGAAGGAAAAATCCCCCTCCCTGGTCGAAGAGTTTGTTCCTGACCTGGTCAAGCCCCGCCAGCTGCAGAAGGTGCTGCAGGACCTCCTGCTGGAGGGCGTCTCCATTCGTGATACCGAGACGATTCTTGAAAGTACCGGCAGCAGCTTTTCAGAAAACCTCAAGTACGAAAAGGTACTCTCAGAGGTTCGCAAAAGCCTGTCGAGGGCATTGTCCTCATCGAGGCTGGAAAACGATGGACAGCTCCACGCCATCATTCTCGATCCGGAACTCGAGAACCTGGTGGAAAGCCGGATTATTGAAACCGTCGATGGGGAAATGTTGAGCCTGGAGGCGATGGAGCGCGAACAGATTCGCGAACATACCAGCGAGAAGCTGACGGAGCTGAGGGCTGCGGGCCACAAGTCCGTTGTGCTCTGCCGCTCGGAAATCAGAAGACATTTATGGAAACTGCTTGGGACGCGCGTACCGGGACTGTCGGTGCTTGCATATGAAGAAGTCAGTGAAGACATTAAGGTCGAGCTGCATGGGACCGTGGACAAGGAGATGGTTCCGTAAAGCTCTGAAGCTCTTCAGGAGTGAGTTGAATGAATGAACAATTCGAGCGCTTTTCTGCCCCGACGATGGGCGAGGCGTTGGAGAAGGTCCGAGAGAGGTTTGGCCACGAGGCCATGATCATGGGCTCCAGGAAGCTCCGCACCGGTGGTTTCCTGGGTTTTGGCTCCAGGGAGGTGGTGGAGGTTTACGTCGCCGATACCAGGAGCGGGGTCCAGGGTCTGAAGGCCGGGGGGAGAAGATCTGTCAGCCCTCCAGCTGTTACCCAGGCTCCTCCTGCGGGGGAGGCTGATACGACCCCCATCGCACGCCCCCCGATCCGCGAGGGCGGGGAATTGCAGAAACTGCAGGCTGATCTCGGCAGGATAGAAAACAATCTCAGCGAGCTTCTGAACCGGCCGGATGAGAAAGGATCCTTATCGCATCCCTTCCTGCGGGAGTGTTATGAGCTGCTGTTGAGCAGCGATGTGGAGCCGAGAATAGCCGATGCGATCGTGGCGCAGATTGAAGAGCAGAAGCTTCCCGGCGGATTTCCCGCCAAGAGCAGCGTCGATCTGATCGTGCGTGATTACCTGGCGAGATTTTTTGAGCCGAACCTGCCCATGGTATCCGGCGATGGTCCGAGGATACTTTTCCTGATCGGCCCGACCGGGGTTGGCAAGACGACGACAATCGCCAAGCTGGCATCGCGCGCCAAGATCAACCAGCGCAGGAAGGTGGGCCTGATTACGCTCGACACCTACCGAATCGGCGCGGTTGACCAGCTGACGCAGTACGCCGACATTTTCAAGGTTCCCGTACATGTTGTGCAGGCGCCCGAAGAGCTCAGCAAGGAAGTGGAGAAGTGCGCCCAGGAAGGCGATGAGCTCATCTTTGTCGATTCCGCAGGCAGGAGTCCGCAGGACGAGCTGAAGATGTCGGAGCTGAAGAAATTTATCAACGCTCTTCCCCAGGCCGAGGTTCACCTCGTGTTGAGCACCACGACCCATCCGAAGACTCTCAGCAGCATTGCCGAGCGCTTCACTCCGCTGGGGTTTGACCGGGTGATCCTGACCAAGCTCGATGAGAGTGTTGCGCTGGGGCCCCTGGTGGGAAGCCTGCTCGATATCGGCAAACCGGTTTCTTATGTGACAGACGGACAGAATGTACCCAAGGACATCTTCCCGGCGGATCCGGAGAGACTCGTCGACTTCGTGATGAATAAGCAGAAGGCATGAACGCAAAATATCCCGAAGACCAGGCACGTGAATTAAGGGAAATGGTCGAGCAGTCGCACGCCCGCGCCCGGGTTGTCGCTGTCTCCAGCGGCAAGGGAGGGGTCGGCAAGACCAATCTCAGTGTCAATCTTGCCCTGGCTCTCAGCGCCCTCGGCTCCAGGGTGATCCTGGTCGATGTCGATATCGGCCTCGCCAATGCCGATGTGGTTCTCGGTGTCAAGCCAGCGGCAACCCTGCTGGATGTCCTGGTGGGAGACTGTGAGGTAGAGGATGCGCTGACCCTCCTGCCGGGCGGGATCGAATTGCTGGCCGGGTCTGTGGGTGTGAATGCCGTGTCCGATCTCGATGCCAGCCAGAAGAAATTTCTCATCCAGTGCTTCAAGAAGCTGACCTCCCGGGCTGATTTCATCATCATCGATACGGGAGCGGGGATCACCGGCAACGTGATCAGCTTCGCGGTAGCTGCGGATGAACTCCTCGTGGTAACGGCACCCGAGCCCGCCGCGATAACCGATGGTTATGCCCTCATTAAGACGGTTTCCCGGGAGAAGGGCCACGGACAGATCAACCTGGTCTGCAACAAGGCGGACTCTCTTGCCGAAGGCCAGGGAGTGGGCAAGCGCGTTAAAGATGTATGCCTCAGGTTCCTCGACCTGGGGATTGGAGAGCTGGGGTGTGTGCCCTGGGATGAAAAGGTGAAGAGGGCTGTGCGCAAGAGGAAGCCTTTCATACTGGAATACCCCCTGTGCCCCGCCAGCATCGCAGTAAAGAAACTTGCCCGGAGAATCCTGCAAGGGTCCGGTAAAGCGCAGGAATCGAAATTCGTAGATAAAATTACGGCTATTACAGAGAGGGAGTGAGAGATGTGCAGGAGCGCAGAATTTCGGCAAAGGCCGCCTTAAAAAGGGCGCTTCTGCGCCGTAGGTTTCCAGGTGAGGTGGCTGGCAAGAACGCCAGCCATGGTTCGCCGGGAGAATATTATGCCTGCCGGTCTAA
>CAJWZY010000225.1 GCA_913050545.1 uncultured bacterium
TGCCCGCCCAGGAGAGCTTCCACTTGCCGCTTCGAACCGCCCGGTTGCTGCTGAAATGGAAGAAGACCTTATCGCCCGGGGGGCGTTTCTCTCCCCTGAAGATCGGGGCAAGGGATCGCCCGCGCAGGGGCTCGACCTTCTGTCCCCGGCTGTTGGTTTGCGGATACTTCGCGCCGGCGACCTCCAGGCAGGTCGCCATCAGATCGGTGATATGGCCCTGCTGGTGGGTCACCGATCCACCCTTGGCGAGCCCCTTCGGCCAGTGAACGATCAGGGGAGTCGAGATCCCACCCTCGTGCTGGTTCTGCTTGTAGAGCCTGAACGGCGTGTTGCTCAGGTTGGCCCAGGGAGTGTGATAGGTGATATAGGATTCCGGCAGGTGGCCGGGAACATCGCGTTTTGTCTTCGTGCGCTGGAAGGGACAGCCGCCGTTGTCACTGAGGAACATGAAGAGTGTGTTCTCCGACTTACCCATCGTTTCGATCTTCTTCATCAACCTGCCGATGTTCTGGTCAACCCGGTCGATCATCGCGGCATAGACCTCCATGGTATAGGCCTCCCACTTGCGGTCCTTCTCGCTCAGGGAGCTCCAGGCGGGAACGCCCTTGGGCCGTGGAGTGAGGGGCCAGTCACCACCGAGAAGCCCGAGCTCCTTCACGCGCTTGTAGCGCTTGCGACGCAGGACGTCCCAGCCCTCTGAGAATCGTCCGCGGTACTTCTCGATGTCCTTCTTGTGCGCATGCAGGGGATAGTGCGGCGCGTTGTAGGCTATGTAGAGGAGGAAGGGCTTCTTCTCATCCTTTGTCTCCTCAAGAAATCGAATCGCGTAGTCGGTGTTTGCATCGGTGGTGTAGAAGCCCTCCTTCGGCACCTTGAAGGTCTCCTTGCCGAGGCGGAAGGTGTTGTCACCATGAAAGAAATTGGTCGCCCCGCTGAGGTGGCCAAAATAGCGACTGAAGCCCAGGTCTACAGGATGGCTCTGAAGATGCCACTTGCCGGTCATCAGCGTCGTATAGCCTGACTGGCCCAGGGCCTCGGCGATGGTCGCGCTGCCGCGCAGGTTCATGCCGGCCTCGGTAAAGTACCGCCCGGTCAGCAGCATGCTGCGCGACTGCGAGCACTTGGCACCGTTGTAGAACTGGCTGAAACGCAGCCCCGAAGATGCCAGCCGGTCGAGGTTGGGAGTATCGATCTCACCCCCGTAGCAACCGAGGTCGGAGAAGCCCATGTCATCGACCATCACCAGGACGATATTGGGGCGTTCATCCGCCGCGCTCAAAACACAGCCACAGAGCAGAATAAAAAGGCTCACCGCCCCCAGCTGCCTGGAGCTTGCCCGTACAACCTGGTTTTTCATCATGGATCTCTTTCCTGTCTCCTGCTGAGCCCGGAAGGGGCCCCGCCTGTTCTCTATTCGTCCCGCCAGCTGCCCTACCTGGATTTCGGCCTGGCCAGCGGCTTCGGGAAGGGGTCGCCGGTCGACTTACCTGCCTCCTTGAGCTTTCCGAGGAGCTCCCCGCGTACCTTCTCCAGGGAGGGCTCCGCTGCGAGGTTCTTCAATTCGTAGGGATCTTTCTCCAGGTCAACCAGCAAGCGCACCTCCAGCCGGGAATCAACCGCCAGCTTGTACCTCGGGGTCACCAGGGTCCGCCAGGCTGCTGAGACAACACGGCCGCCTGCATTGCGCGTATCAGCAGCAGGCCGCACGCCAACCCGGTCCATCTTTCCCTGGAGGTAGACCCAGGGCACATCCTGTTTGCCACCGCCTACCGTGGTCGAGAGATCACGGCCTGCCATGCTTTCGGGAACGGGAATCCCCGCCATGGAAAGAAGCGTCGGCGCGAAATCAATCTGCGAAGCCAGCACCTGGCTCACCAGGCCCTTCTTGACCCCCGGGCCGTGGAGAAGCAGCGGGATGCCCGTCGACTCCTCCTCGGGATGGCCCTTGTGCTGCAAACCGTGGGAGCCGTGAGAATCACCATGATCCGAGGTGAAAAAGATGATGGTGTTGTCAAGGAGTCCCGCGCCTTTCATGAATTTCACCAGCCGGCCGACCTCGTGATCGAGCATCTCGATCAGTCCATAGTAGCCGCAGAGCCCCTTCGCATAGCGCTGCCGTATTTTCTCGCTGACGTTGGGCCTCCACTTGAGGTCCTTTGGCTTGTAGTGGTCGAAAGGAGCTGGAGGAACGTAGGGAGAATGGGGAGTTCCGTAGGAGAGAAAAAGGAGGAAGGGCTTCTCCTTCTTTCTCTTCATATAGCCGATCGCCAGGTCGGTCTGGTAGATCGATTCGAACTCCGCCGGCTTGACGAGTTTTCCGTCATCGGTGAAATAGCGTGCCCCGGCCAGCTTCTTCGACTGGTAGTACCAATGGCCCCGGTTAAAACCCTCAAAAAACTGGTAACCCTGGCGCCGGCCCGGCTTGACGAAGCCGGGTTTGGGCGTCCCATCGAGATGCCATTTTCCGATATAGCCTGTGGCGTAGCCCGCTCTCGAAAAACAATGCGCCAGGCTGTCCCTGGTCTCGGGCAGGTAGATGCTGTTGTTGATGACGCCTGTCTGGTGAGGGTAGCGACCGGTCTGGAAGGCAGCCTTGGCTGGGGAGCAAACGGGGTTGGTTGCATAACACCTCTGGAAATTAGCCCCACCAGAAGCCAGGCGGTCGAGATTCGGGGTCCTGGCATTCTGGTCACCATTGCAGCCCAGGGCCTGCGCTCTCCACTGGTCTGTAAAAATGATCAGTATATTTGGTTTTCCCTCTGCAGCCTCCAGGGCTTGCGGCATTGCAGCAAGGGCAGCGAACAGGCAGGCAAGAGTTATCCAGTTGGGGATCGGTTTCATTGTTATTCCTCCAGGGCCAGCTTGACGACCAGGCAGGGCCCTCAGCCCTCTCCTTTTTTCTTCTGCTTCTGCGCCTTCCTGTTCTGCCGGCCCTTTTTCCTGGGATCAGCAGTCTTCTTCGCCTTCCCACCCCCTGCCTTGTAGCCCTCGAAGGGGCCCCCTGCATTCGGTGGCAATGAGGCCAGGGCCTTCGCCAGCCGCTTGCGAGCCTCCACGACCACCGGCTCGCTGCTCGCTCTTAAATCGTTCTTTTCCAGGAGGTCCTTGCTGATATTCCAGAATGCCCCACTGGAGTCCAGCTTGAAGTGCTTGTCCCGAATCGTTCTGCGATCCTCGATCTGGGCGAAGATCCACTCCCGCTTGCCCGCCGCAGATTTCTCCCCGCGCAGGGAAGCTACAAAGGAGCGCCCATCCAGCTTCACCCCGGCAGGAAGAGCCGCCCCGGCGAGGTCGGCAAAGGTAGGAAGCATATCGGTAAAATCGATGAGATCATCGCAGACCGCCCCACCCTTGCTGAACATCGGCGCCCGCACCAGGAAGGGCATATGGACACCCCAGTCATTGGTCCGGCCTTTGCCCTTGGGGTAGGGCTTGCCATTGAGCGTTCCGGATGCGGATGATCCATTGTCCCCGGTGAAGATGATGATCGTTCGATCGGAGATACCCAGCTCGTCGACGGCATCGACCAGCTTCCCCACCAGGTGGTCCATGTAGGTCACCATACCCGCATAGAGAGCGGTCTTATCCCTGGGGGCCTTCTCGCGGTTCAGAGGCGTGGGAAGAAAAGGACCATGAACCAGCATCATCGGGTAGTAAGCGAGGAAAGGACGGTCCTTGTTACGCCGGATGAAATCGATCAGGAATTCATTGACCGTTTCCGAGCCGTGCTTGTGAACCTCGCGCTTGCCGTTGGTCATGATGTAGCCATCCCAGTAGCGCTTGCTGCTCGGCGGGGCATTGCCGGTTTCGTAGCCGGTCCAGACGCAGTGCTCATCAAAACCGTGGCGTTGCAGGGCATCCGGATGCTTCCTGAAATCATTGATCTGCCACTTGCCCGCGACCGCGGTGGCGTAGCCGGCTTTTTTCACTACCCGTGCAAAGGAGGTGAATTTCTCCCAGTCAAACCCCTTGCCGCCCCAGCGCGGGACATCATGATGACGAACCCAGCCGGTTCGGAACGGGTATTGCCCGGTAAGCAATTCCATCCTGGTCGGGGTGCAGATCGGGGCACACCAGCAGTTTTCGAAACGAATCCCCCCGGCCGCGAGGCGGTCTACATTCGGAGTCGGATGCGAGGCTCCGTAACTGGAGACCCAGTCACGCCCCATATCGTCAACCATGATAAATATGATATTGGGCTTTGTTTCAGCAGATGCCGAAGCTGAAAAACAGAAGAAGACCGCAAGGGCCAGTGAAACGCCGCTATAAACCCGCATCAAAAAACTCCTTAAATCGCCTATTACGAATTCATCAATATATTGCATCGAAAGACCTCATCTACA
>CAJWZY010000226.1 GCA_913050545.1 uncultured bacterium
TTCATCGGAGCGGCTGACCCGCCTCACCAGGCCCCTGGCCTGGGAAAGAACCAGGTCGAGAACACTCTTGTCGCCGGCCTCCGAAGAGTCCTTGAACAAACGATCGAAAGCCAGCGCAGGGTACAGCTCCATGGGGGTCGGGGTCGTGGGTGAGCTCCATGAAATATGGGAGCTGTAGAGCATGGAATACTCCCTGTGAACCGATGAGTTCGATGCTTCACAACCCAGCACGAGGCTCGGCACCTTTGTCTGGCGACCGACCTGCTGGGCAACAACCTGGTCGATGCTGGTACCTGATCGAATCTCTCCAGCTGAGGAAAGGGGCGCTCCTGAAAGCAGGTTGCCAGTCTGGGAGCTGTGGATGTTTCCCTTGAGAGCCTCCGGATTGTAGAGGCCGCGAATGAAGAGCAGCTTCTCCCTGACACCCTTGAGGGGTTCGAGCACCCGCCCGAGCTCCATACCCCCACCCTTGCCCTTCGCCCACCACTCCTTGCCGTGAAAACCATTCCCCGAAAACAGGCAGGCCAGGCGCACCGGCGCATTCGCACCCGGGGCCTCTCCCGCGATTGCGGAAACGGATTCGAGCCAGGGAAGGGCCATGCTGACACCCAGGCCCCTGAGAACCGTACGGCGGGAGAGCGTTCTTCCGTGATGGCGTGGTTTTCTTCTACTCATCGGTTTTCCTCCGCATGGTCCCTGCCCCGATGATAGCGGAACTGCCGGCTCTTTACCAAGATCAACACCGCCCGGCTGATACGGTCATCTTTCTCACCCAGGGCCGCACTCATCTTTGCCATGAGGAGCTCATCGGAGAGCCCAACGGATCTTCCAAGCGCGTAGCCTACGAGTTTCCGGCAGAACTGGCGCCGGAAGTCTTCACCACGCCGCTGGAGCAGATAGGAGCGCAAACCCGCAATTCCTTCGAACGTGGTCCCATCGCGGAGCGTGGATTTCGAGTCAACCGGGTGCCCGGCGCTGTCCTTTTCCCGCCTGCGCCCAATCGCGTCGTAGGCCTCGAGGGCGAAACCGTAGGGGTCGATTCGCTCATGGCAGCCCGAACATTCAGGCAAGCTGCGGTGCTTCTCAACCAGCTGCCGAACGCTCAGGCCCTCGGTCGCCACCGCAGCATCGGGAATCTCCGGAACCGTGGCCGGCGGATCAGGCAGCTTCTCCCCCAGCAGGAACTCGACGATGAAATTGCCCCGGAGAACGGGACTCGTCCTCGATGCCCCTGACTGGGTGGAGAGGATCGAGGCGAAGCCGAGAATCCCTCCACGTCCGTGCTCTCTCACCCCTTCGACCCGGCGCCAGTGCTGCCCCTCAACACCCGGGATTCCGTAATGCCTGGCCAGGCGGTCATTGAGAAAGGTATGGTCCGCGTCGAGAACACTCCGGAGTGATCCATCCCGCTGGAAGAGGTCTTTGAAGAAGAGGACCGTCTCCTCGTAGATCGCGCCTCGAAGCTGCCGGTCAAAGACAGGAAACAGTTCCTCATTCTTCTGAGCCAGCTTGTCAAAATCGCGGACGAGCAGCCACTGGGCCGCGAACTCTGTAGCCAGGGAGCGGACCCTTTCATCTTTGAGCAGACGCAGGGTTTCCGCCTGCAGAACAGCGGGTTTCAGCAGGCTGCCGTTTTCGGCCAGGGTACGCAACCGCTCATCAGGAGCCGAAGACCAGAGGAGGTAACTCAAGCGGGTGGCGAGCTCGAGAGCAGAAACCGCTCCGGCCTCCTTCCCTGGAGGTGGCTGCTCAACCTTGAAAAGAAAATCGGGTGATACGAGCACCGCGGTGAAGACCCCCCGGATCGCCTCCTCGTGATTTTTCCCGAGCTTACGAAGCGAATGGTAGGCACCGAGAAGCTGCTCTTTTTCAGCCCCGTCAAGCGGTCGCCTCCAGGCCCTGGAGGCAAGCTGGAGAAGGGCCTTCCGGTGGAGCGGCTCCGTGGCTGCCAGCCTCTGCTCAAATTTCCTGGCGCGTTCACGGATCGGCTTATCGTAACGAGCAAAGATGATCACCATGTCGGGACGATCCTGGGTAGAGAACTCGGAGATCTGCTCAAAGCTGTCGACCAGCTTCAGTGGCTCCTGGCTGATGTAGGTCAACCTGTCCCAGCGCCGATCGAGCTCACGAGCCTCCTCTTCACCCAGCATCATCCGACGAAGATAGTCATCCTCGCGGTAATAGAGCTTCAGGGTAACGACCTCATCAAGCGGCACCACCGGCGTGTAACACATCGCCGGGGGGAAATGCTGGCGGAACTCCTCGTTCCCAGCCTTCACCCTCTCGCTTCCTTTTCCACCAGGAGCCGCAAGCAGCGGTGAGGCAGCAACGGCCTGGTTGGCGTCGCTGGGTTGCTTTCTCAGCACAGCAGCCTGGATGCTCCCATTGCTCCCGAGTTTCGGCTCATTCCTCGCCGTCACCTTGAAGACCCTTCCTGCCGCAAGCCCACCGGGTATTCGAACCTCCAGAACAGAGGGAACCTTGAGAGCGATGCTGCGTCCATCGAGCCTGGCCCCTGCGGGACGACTGCCAAAGACTTCCGGGCTGAGGCCAAAGCGCTCTTCATCCTCCAGCGCTTCCCCTGCCCCTGCTTCGGCTCCAAGGTCAACACCACTGAAGAAAGGTCCGGATACCGATTTCAACCTGTTGAGCAGCTCGACATCGGGGCTACCCTTCTCCAGTCCGCCGCTCAAGCGGCGCCGTGCTTCTCTCGCAAGGGCCGCAAGCTTCAAGGCTGGCTCCCCGGCGACGAGAGCCTCTCTCCACTGTGCCAGGATACTGCCCCTGGGAACCAGGTCGCTCGGAGGTGTTTTTTCGGCGATCTTCCCCCGGTAAAAATGCCAGACCCCGGGATTGCCGAGGCTGTCATCATGAGGGTTGGCCTGCTGGATATCCCCCGACACATCGGAGGCCAGGTCCCAGCGACGTTTTTTCTCTCCGGTCTCGCTCAGGGTCAGGTCAATCCCGGTCAGGTCACAGGAGTGCGCGCCCCTGGGGTCGATGACCAGCGACACGTAATCTCCACGGCTGATATCAAGGCCCGCCACACTGCGCGGTTTCGTTTGCGCTCCCCTGTCGAGCTGGCCGCTGGCCAGGACCCGGGTCGCCCCATCTCTCCAGAGCTCGAGCTTCCAACCAACTCCATTTCCGCATTCGGGATGCTCATCCTTTACGAAAAACTCTGCCTTGAATCTTCCGGCAACCGGACTCCTCCAGCCCACTGCCACGAACACCCCCGGGAAGGGATGCACTGCGACCTTATGGCCCCGCAGCCAGCCGGGGATCCGGACGGTTCCATCGGTGGAGTTGCTGACAATATTGGGAGTGGCCTTCGGTCCCCAGGCCTTGACGAAAGGATGCTGGTCGTGCTGCCACCTCTCGGCCAGGTAGGTCTTGATCGGACTCGCGGCCCCTCCAATACCGACAAAACCCAGGAAGCGCGGGAAGGTTTCCCGGTCGAATCCATACTTCGCAGCGACCTCGGCCCTCGATCCTTCCTTGCGATGAACCTCAGCAGATGCCTCGAGATACTTCGGAAGCTGCTCGATGATTGCGGCTGTCTCCCTCTCGAGGCGGCGATAAACCACCCGGAGATCCCTGAGGTAGATCGGTTTGCCCCTTCCTCCCTCGAGACGTGGCAGGTCCCACAAGACCCATTCATCCCCGGAGCCATCTCCTCCATCGCCCGCGCTGAGGTAAATTACGGATTCGTCCTCTCCCCCTGCTGGTTCGAGGGAAATCTCGAGATCAACCTTCTCGATGACCGCATCCACCTCCTCCTGCCATTTCTTGTAGTGCCCGACATTGTTGATCCTCCACAAGACCTTCTGCAGGCTCTCGATCGTCGATCTCAACGCGGCTATGTCTCCCTGCTTTGAATCACGCCATACGACCTGGAGCCTGTTAATGACAGGGGAGTCGGACTTCGAGTTCAGCACCTTCCAGAGTGCCGAGAGATACCTGGAGTTGAGCTTTCTCTCCGCCGCCGCGGAAGACAGCGCCTCCGGGGTCCCGGGACCGGCGCGAAGAGCGAGGGTCGCCCGGAGATAATCATCCAGGGGGACCTTGCCGGCGCCTGAGACATAGCCCCGGTAGAATTCCTTGATCTCGCCGACCAGGGTATGGGACCACTCCGGGCGGGTTGTCCCCTTGAAAAATTCAATCCCAGACGGGGTCAGCACGAGATGGCTCGAGATCTCCCGCGCAGCGCCCAGGTACTTATTGACCATGGAGGGGGACAGCACCAGGGAGGCGCCGGTGTTGGCGAACCC
>CAJWZY010000227.1 GCA_913050545.1 uncultured bacterium
GCGGAAAATGCGAAAACTGGCATTCTGGATTCTCCAGCGGTTTCGTGATTCGCTCCGATGGCATCGTGGTCACCAATTACCACGTGATCGAGAAGGCCTCGGAGGTAGAGACCCTCGGGGTAATGACCCACGATGGCGGGGTCTACCCGGTGAGCGCCATTCTCGCCGCGGATGAGATCCAGGACCTGGCTGTTCTGAAGGTTGCCGGCAAGGGGCTCTCGGCGCTTCCCGTCAAGGCAGACGCTCCTGTCGGCTCCGGGGTCTATGTCCTGGGACATCCCGACGGGCAGTTTTACAGCTTTACCCACGGGCTTGTATCCCGCTATCTCGTTCACAATGCGCACGGAAGAAAGGGCAAGGGTTCCCGGGGGAAGGTCCACCGCATGGCGATCACCGCTGACTTCGCACGCGGCTCGAGCGGTTCGCCTGTCCTGGATGATTTCGGGCGGGTTGTGGGGATCGTTTCGAGCACCCGGTCGATCTATTACAACAAGGAGAAGGGGGTAGAGAAGAACCTGCAGATGGTTCTGAAGCACTGTATCCCGTCAGCTGAGCTGCTCAAGTTGCTTCCCTCTCCTTCCACTATCCAGGCCTTTTAGAGCCCCTGGGGGGTGATTCGCTGTGCCCGGCGGCCGCCAGGGCGGGATGATACAATTAGTCTGAATAACCTTGGTGCCTCGCAGGGGGCTCCTTCTCTTAATTTCTCCGGGAATCAGCAAGTGCGTTTTTCCATCTTTTCAATCCAGGTCTTCCTGCTCCTTGTCGCGGGGCTGTTTCAGCCCGCCCTGAGGGCAGATGTCTTCATCACGGAATTCATGGCTGACAATGACAGCCTGCTGGCCGATGAAGATGGGGACTTCCCTGACTGGATCGAGCTCTACAACTCCGGGACGAACTCGGTTGATCTCGCGGGCTGGTATCTTTCTGACGATCCCGAAGCCCTGGAGGCCTGGAGATTTCCAGCCCTGGTTCTCGAGGCTGGAGATTTTGTCCTGGTGTTCGCCTCCGGCAAGGACCGGGCGGCGGTGGGCGGGGAGCTTCACACCTCCTTCCGTCTCGACAGCTCGGGAGAATATCTCGGTCTCATCCAGCAGGACGGAGTGACTGTCAGCCACGAGCACGGTCCCCTCTATCCTCCCCAGCGTGAAAATTATTCCTATGGTATGGAGATGGAGGGCCCGGCGGTCTCCAGTGACCGCCTCTTCTTTCGGAACCCGACCCCGGGGCTGGCGAACAGCGCCGGGTTTGTCGACTTTGTCTCCGATGTCGTTTTCAGCCAGGGCAGTGGGTTTTTTGAGCAAAGCTTCGAGGTGGGCCTGCAGACCCCGACCCCCGGAGCTGTGATCCGTTACTCAAGGGATGGGAGCACGCCAACGCCGACGACCGGTGAGGTCTATACCGAGCCGGTGCAGGTTGCCGACACCACGGTATTGCGCGTGGCGGCTTTTCTCGATGGCTATGAGCCATCGTATTCTGACACCCGGACCTACATCTTCATCCGGACCGAGGATGGAAACGGTGGCATTCTGAACCAGCCAGGGCGCCCGGCCGGGTTCCCCTGGACCTGGGGAGATGGAATCCAGGCCGACTATGAGATGGACCAGGATGTGGTGACGGATCCTGCCTACAGCGATGAGATCGCTGATGACTTCCTCGCCATCCCTTCATTGTCGGTCGTCTCCGACCTGGATTATTTATTCAATCCAAGTACGAATCCTTCCATCGGCGGGATCTATTCCAACAGCCGCTCCAGCGGCTCGAACTGGGAGCGTCCCTGCTCGATGGAAATCATCTACCCGGATGGAAGGGAGGGGGTCCAGGCTAACTGCGGGATCCGGATCTACGGAGGAATCAACCGGCGTCCTGACATTACTCCCAAGCACACCCTGAGGCTGCTCTTCAAGAAACAATACGGCCCCGGCCGGCTGCGCTTCCCCCTCTATTCCGACTCCGAGGTGGACAGCTTTGACACCCTTGTGCTGCGAGGCCATCACGGCAATTCGTGGCTGAACCAGAATCTCAGCCAGCGTACCAACGCCCAGTACCTTCGCGATGAATGGACCAAGGAGACCCAGCTGGCAATGGGGAGGCCCTCGGTGCATGGCACCTTCATGCATCTGTATCTCAACGGGCTCTACTGGGGGGTCTACAACATCGTTGAGCGCCCCACGGCGGCTTTCAGCGCCTCCTATTCCGGTGGTGAGAAGGAAGACTATGATGCCCTCAACTCCGGTGAGGCTGTCGACGGGGACCGGCAGGCGTGGAATACCATGATGTCCATCGCCGAGGGGGGGGTGCAGAGCCCTGAGGCCTATGAAGAGCTCGGCGCCTGGTGTGACATTCCCAACCTGATCGACTACATGATCGTGCAGATGGGTGGGGGCGAAACGGACTGGGATCGTCACAACTGGTATGCCACGAGGCGCAGAGAGCCGGGGAGCGGTTACCAGTTTTTCTGCTGGGATACCGAGCATATTTTCCAGAATGTCTCGGTTGACAGGACACGCCTCGATAACGCGGGCAATCCAACGCGGATCTTCCAGCGTTTGAAGGAAAACGAGGAGTTCCGTCTCCTTTTTGCTGACCACCTCCATCGGCATTATTTCAATGGCGGCTTGATGACAGCCGCCGCGGTCGAGGAGCGCTACATGAAGCTCGCCGGTGAAATTCATGCGGCCCTTGCATGCGAGTCGGCCCGCTGGGGTGACTGGCGCAGGCCGGGGAACGCCTACACCCGGGATGTTGAATGGCTCACCGAGCAGCGGCGCCTGCTGGAAACCTATTTCCCCAGGCGCCCTGCAATCGTGATGAACCAGTTCAGCCGGGCAGGGCTTTATCCTTCGCATTCAGCGCCTGTTTTTGCGCCGCACGGAGGGGGGCTATCCGCAGACGGAGAACCCCTGGAGGTCGCCATGCAGGCCAATGCAGGTAATATCTACTACACAACCGATGGGAGCGATCCCCGTCTGCCGGGTGGGATGACCGGCCCCGGGGCTGTCCGCTACCTTGAGCCCCTGCAGATAAGCGGAACCACGCGGCTCAAGGCGAGGGCCCTGAGGCGGGGAAACTGGAGCGCTCTCAACGAGGCGGTCTACGCCGCAGACACCAGCGACCTGAGAATCACCGAGCTCATGTACCATCCCAGGGAGCCGGATGACGACACCTCTTTCGATGCCGATGATTTCGAATTTATCGAGCTGATGAACTTCGGAGACGCGGTGCTTGATCTGCAGGGAGTCCGGTTTACGGGCGGCCTGCGTTTCGATTTTTCCCAGGGGGCGGTGCCGAGTCTCCAGCCCGGCGAGGGGGGCCTGGTTGTTGAGGATCTCGAGGCTTTTTCAACGCGCTACGATGTCGGCCGCCTGCTGATTGCCGGGGTCTACTCCGGGAATCTCTCCAACTCCAGCGAGGTCGTTAAGGTCATCGATGCCGTTGGCGGCGAGGTGGCCTCCTTCGCTTATTCCGACAGCTGGCACCCGACTACAGATGGAGCCGGGAATTCTCTCGAATTGACCGATCCAGATGCCTGGCCAGCCGGGCTTGAAGATGGGGCCGCCTGGAGTTCCAGCCCCGGCATTGACGGGACCCCTGGAGTGGCCGCCATCGCCGCAGTCGCCCTGGGCGGCCTGCAACTTCCCGGCGACCTGAACCAGGATTCAAACGTCGATATCTCCGACGCGATCTCCCTGCTGGGACATCTCTTTGTCGGTAATCCCGCCGCGCTTCCCTGTGGGGACGGCACCACAACGGACCCGGCCAACCTCGAGCTCCTGGATGTGAATGGGGACAACGGGGTCAACCTCACCGATGCGATAGCCCTGCTGACCTGGCTCTTCCGCGGGGGGGCGGAACCTGTGCCGGGACGGGAATGCATCAGGATCCCAGGGTGCTCAGAAACCTGCACCCCCTGATTTCACCTGCCCCTGTGGGAAAACCGCGTTCCAGCAGTCCGCCCGGCGTTGTACAATTCCCCGGTCTGTTTTGAACAGTTGAAGAACCCTTCATTAAAAGGACCGCAGGGAAGATGAATATGGACCAGATCACCATTGGCGTATTGGCATTTGTTTTTGTCGGGATTGTTTCAGCAGCGTCTGCCGATGAGCCGAAGTGGGTTGTTTACGATGGGTTTGACGGTCCGGGCAAGGGCAAGGAGATCGTGCTGATTTCAGGCGATGAAGAGTACCGCTCCGAGGAAGCTCTTCCCCAATTGGGCAAGATCCT
>CAJWZY010000228.1 GCA_913050545.1 uncultured bacterium
CCCGGGGATGTCTCGCGCACTGAGCGGCGCCGGCAGCTTGACCTGCTCAGCCGTTTGAATGGGTGGCATAAAATCGGCCGTGCAAAGCACGATGCGCTGGAAGCGCGTACCGCCGCCTTCGAGCTGGCCTTTAGAATGCAGGCCGCCGCGCCCGAGGCCTTTGAGATCTACTCCGAAACTCCCGCCACCCACAAGCTCTATGGAATCGACAATGCGAAAACAAAGAGTTTCGGAACGCGTTGTCTTCTTGCGCGGCGCATGGTTGAGCGGGGAGTTCGCTTCGTCCAGGTGCAATGCGGCAAGGGAGATGGGCTTGACTGGGACCAGCATGGCGGGCTGGAGGCCGGGCATCGGAAGAATGCCGCTGCAACGGACCGCCCGGTTGCCGGCCTGATCCAGGATCTGAAACAGCGCGGCCTGCTGGATGACACCCTGGTCATCTGGGGCGGTGAATTCGGCCGAACGCCTACCAGCCAGGGGACTGACGGGCGGGAGCATCATCCGCACGGCTATACGCTCTGCCTGGCCGGCGGTGGGGTAAAGGGCGGCTATGCTCATGGAGCTACCGATGAGTTCGGCTGGAACGCCGTGGACAGGAAGGTTCATATCCATGATTTTCATGCCACCATCCTGCACCTGATGGGCATCGACCACGAACGTCTCACCTTCCGTTATGCCGGCAGAGATTTTCGGTTAACCGATGTGCATGGCAATGTCGCCAGGGACATTATTGCCTGATCAGATCGACGAGCCGGCGGGCGCAGGCCACCGCGAATTCCGGGTCATTGATGTGCAGGGGCAGCTCGTTCACCTCCACCTCTGCCGGGTGATGGCGGATCGCATCAAAGAGGGCTTCACGGGCAGCCGGGTCATCAAAAGCTTCCCCCTCCCTGTCGATTGCGGAGACTCCGGACAGGGGCAGCATGATGGCAGCCGGCCCCTTTGCCCCGGACACTTTCTCGGCAATTTCCCTGCCCAGCTCCCTGCACTCATCAGCGGTTGTTCTCATCAGCGTGACGGTTGGATTGTGCTTGTAGAACAGCCTTCCTTCAAATTCGGCTGGTGTTGTTCCCCCGAAATTGACCATGTCGGTGGCGCCCGTTGAGACAAGCTGCGGGGTTCCGTTCAGGCCGGCTGCGGTCAGCCTGCCTGGCCCGGCGCTGAGGATTCCTCCGACGCGCTCATCTGCCAGCTCGGTGGTGGTGATGTCCAGGACGCCGGCAAAAAGGCCGTCTGAGATCAGCGCTTCCATGGTTCTTCCACCGGCCCCGGTGGCGTGAAAAACAATCACCTCGAAGCCGGCATCTTCCAGTACTCGCCGGGCCTCGGTTACGCAGGGGGTAGTCACTCCGAACATGCTGGCAGCGATCAGCGGCCTGGTGTCTCCGGGCTCTTCTTTTTTCCCAGCCGCCATTGCCACCACGGCATTGGCGGCATTTCGAAGGATCACCGCTGAGATCCGGTTGATGCCGGCGATGTCGACCACGGAGTACATCATCGTAATGTCCCGTGTACCCACCCAGGCGGAGACATCGCCGCAGGCCAGCGTCGATACCAGCAGCTTCGGGAAGCCGACAGGCAGGGCCTGCATGGCTGTTGCGCCGATGGTCGTATTTGCAGAGCCGCCGGCGGCGATGATTCCATCAATCTGCGAGCTGGCAAAGAGCTCCCCGGTGATGGCGGCTGCGCCGGCGCTCATGACCGTCATCGCAAAGCCCCGGTCTTTCTTATCAAGCAGCTCCGCCAGTGAAGCCCCGCCTGCTTCAGCCACGGCTTCGCGGCTGGTGTCAGGCTCGAAGGCGGGTGGCTCCAGCACTCCCGTATCGATGACCCAGGCCCGGTTCCCGGTGTTCTCGATCACCTCACGAAGGAAGCCTGTTTCCTCCCCTTTTGTATCGAGGCACCCGACTATGGCTATTGTGACACTCATGATTGTCCTCGTGTTCCCGCTGCGGATGAGCAGCTGGGCAATCTACCACCAGTTGCCGGGCAATGAAAAGAGGTCCGGGTTTTTGCCGCGATTTCTACATCCCGTTTTTTTCGCCACGCCTTCTGTCGCCGGGGAGCTTGATTGCCATAAAAAGAGTATGCCATACTCGCCGCCGCCCGGAGCTTCAATCGTTTCGTTCTTTGCGGTGGAATTTCACCCCCATGTCACAAACTCCATCTCCTGTCCAGAAGGTCAAGGCCGCCGTGGCATCCTGCTTCGACTCGGCCCTGCAAATGCACCGGGCGGGAGAGGATGTGTTCAAGGTGGTTGGCTCTCACGCTGCTGGCATGGATGCAATCCTGTCAGATCTTTTCCTGCAGGAGTTTCCAGGTGTGCAGGAGGTGGCCTTGATCGCGGTGGGTGGCTACGGCCGCCGTGAGCTCTGTCCGTTTTCCGATCTTGATATCCTGATTCTCAGGGAGTCCGGGTCTCTTGATCCGGACATCCAGAGATTCGTCACTCTTCTGTGGGACTGTGGCTTTGATCTTGGCCATTCGGTTCGTACTCTCGGGGAGTGCTATGAGTACATGGTCGACAATCCCATCACGGGTGCGACCCTGATGGAAAACAGCCTGGTTGCCGGGGATCGGAAGCTGTACAAGAGATTCGAGTCCGAGGTCGTTCAGCGCTACCGGGAAAAAGAGGGCCGGAGGTTCGTTGCCAGCAAGACCAGGCAGATCAGGGAGTCGCTCGATACCGAGGGGCGGACGATCTATATCATGGAGCCTCATCTGAAAGATGGGGTGGGAGCGCTTCGCGACATCCAGCGCATCCTCTGGGTTGAGAATATTCGCAACGGGAGCGTTGGCTTCGATGGGTTCAGTCCCCGGAGCGTTGTTTCTCCTGATCGTGTGGCCAGCCTGCGAGAGGCCTATGCCTTCTATCTCCGGGTAAGGTGCGAGCTGCATTTCCACACTGGTGGCCGGCTGGAGATTCTCGAGGATGATTCCATCCGCGGGGTGGCGAAGAACCTTTCCTATGAAGGCAACGGGCGCCAGGCAGTAGAGGGGCTGATGGCGGACTATTTCCGTCACGCGCGCAACACCTACCAGTTTCTCAAGTACTACATCGAGGCATCGGAAGGGCGGACCTTTGTCCAGGGACTGAAAAGGAAGCTCTTTATCAGGCCGGTGGGCTCTTACCTGAAGCTGTACAACGGAAAGCTCTACCTCAGGCATGAGCCCGAAGAGGAGTGCATTGCAGAGGAGATCGTTGGCTTCTTCGTTGAGGCGCACCGCCATGACTGTTTTCTCAGTCAGCAATTACGGGAATGGATTCGTGGTCGTATCCGGGAGGGGCGGATTGACTTTACAGGCTCGATGACCGCCTACAGGGTGTTGCTTTCAATCCTTCGTGAAGAGGCAGGGGTTGGGAGAATCCTCCGGGGGATGCGCCGCACCGATGTGCTCGGCAGGATCATCCCCGAGTTCTCCAGGATGGAGGGCCTGGTTAATTTTGGTGGCCATCATCATTACACGGTTGATGAGCACACCCTGAGAACACTCGAAAAACTGGATTCCCTGCGCAGAGAGGACGCCAGTAAGGAAGAGAGGGGCTTTCGGGAGATCCTCGAGAGCCTGGGGGATCTCGTTCCGCTTCGGCTGGCCCTCCTTCTTCACGATGTCGGAAAGGCCTTCGAGGGAGACCATGAGGTCAGCGGCTCGGATATAGCCGGCCTGATCTGTGAACGTTTCGGCCTGGCCGAGGAAACGAGCGACACCGTCGAATTCCTTGTCTACCGCCACCTGCGGATGTTCAAGGTTTCTGAGCGGCAGGATTATTCAGAAGATGGGGTGGTTGAATCTTTTGCCCGCCTGGTGGGCACGGAGGAGAGGTTAAAGATGCTCTACCTGATGACCTACGTGGACATCAGCAGTGTCGGCCCGGGTGTCTGGACCGGCTGGAAAGGAGCTCAGCTTTCTGATCTCTACCAGCGAACGCTGGAGCACATGAAATCAGGAGGAGTGCTGGAGCAGAATTTCGATGAGATGCTGATGGCCTCCGGGCTCGACCCGGCTGCCTGTGAGCGAGTGAAGATTCATTGTGATTCAATCGCCACCCCGTCTTACCTCCGGGAGATCGTACCTGAGAGGATGCTGGTCCACCTCGATATGGTGGAGAACCTGGAGGAGACCTCGAGGGCCCAGATCCACCAGGAAAGCTTCCTGGATTTCCACGAGATCACGATCTGCTGGTGGGATCGTTCCGGGCTGTTCTCTG
>CAJWZY010000229.1 GCA_913050545.1 uncultured bacterium
GGTTGAGGGCGGAGTTACGATCCATCACCCCAGCGGTGAACAGATGTCAATTTTTGACGCTGCGGCGCGCTATCGCGAAGAGGGTACCTCGCTGGTCGTGCTGGCGGCGAAAGAATACGGCACCGGAAGCTCCCGCGACTGGGCGGCCAAGGGGACCTACCTCCTGGGAGTCCGGGCAGTCATTGCCGAGAGCTACGAGAGGATTCATCGCTCTAACCTCATCGGAATGGGGGTGCTGCCGCTTGAGTTCAAGGCCGGCGAGGGAGCAGCCTCGCTGGGGCTCGACGGAACAGAGGTCTTCAGTATCGAGGGCCTTGATGATTCCCTCCAACCGCGCCAGTCCCTGGTGGTGCGGGCGGTTGGAGAGTCCGGTGAGAAGTCCTTCGAGACCCTCGTGCGAATCGATTCGCCTGTAGAGGTTGACTACTACCGCAACGGAGGAATCCTCCATACAGTTCTGAGGGCGCTGCTGACGGAATAAGGCGGCGCGGGTGTTCATGGATCACTACCAGGTTGCAAGGGAACTCATCGAGCTGGAGTCGACGACCGGGAATGAAGAACCGGTGGTTGCCTACCTTGAGAAACGCCTCGTGGAGATGGGGCTCGAGGTTCGCAGCGAGGAGGTCGCTCCCGGGCGGCGCAACCTGGTTGCCGGGCCACAGAACCCGGCGCTGATCTTCTGCACCCACACCGACACCGTGCCTCCCTATGTGCCGCTCTCTGAGGACGAAGAGTTCATCTATGGCCGGGGCGCCTGCGATACCAAGGGAATCACGGCCTGCTTCCTGGCGGCCGGCGAACGCCTGCTCTCGGAGGGTCTTGATGATTTCGGCTATCTCTTCGTGGTGGGAGAAGAGGTTGACAACATTGGCGCTGTGGCTGCCAACAGGTCAGTTCGATGCGGGCACCTGGTGGTCGGTGAGCCGACGGAGAACAAGCTTGCCCTTGGTCACAAGGGCGCCCTGGGCGCACGGGTCAAGGTAGAGGGCCGGGCCTGCCATTCTGCCTACCCAGAGGAGGGGGACAGCGCGATCCATCGTCTGCTCGGCTACCTGCAGAAGGTTCTCCAGGCGGATTTCGGCAACAGTGATCTTCTCGGCCCGGCGACGGTCAACGTTGGAGGGATCGAGGGTGGGGTAGCGCACAATGTCCTGGCCCCCTCGGCCTCTGCCGAGATCATGGTCCGGGTGGTCAGCGATCTTGCCGGGGTGGAGAGCCGGCTGCTGGAATGTTTCATCGATCCGTCCACCGGGACACTCGATGAAAAGGTGGAGGTTGATGTCACCCTTCGAATGGAGAGTCCCGAGTTCGAGAAGCTCGAGGGCTTTGAGGAGACGGTTGTTTTCTACGGCACAGACGCGCCCTTCCTGCGCGATGTGGGCAAGCTGGTTCTCTTTGGCCCGGGTTCGATTGTCGATGCCCACACCGCCGATGAGAAGATCTCCAAGGCGGCTATGGACGAGGGAGTTGAGAGCTATGTGCGGATGGGGCGGCTGCTCATCAGCTGAGGGCTCCGTCAGATCCCTTCGATGTGCCGCTTCAATCTCAGGGTGTACTGGATGAGATCACGCCGTACAGCCCGGGCGAAATCTTCCCATTCACCGGCCTCGCCTCCGCTGTCGAGCCCATCCTGCCGGATATTGATCCAGATTCCTGTGTCGTGGGGAACGAGCTCAAAGAGGAGCTTCATCTTCCCTCGTTCCTGCTCCTCTTTGCTCCAGGAGAGCTCCTCGATGACCAGGCGCAATGGAGGATTGAATTCGCTGATTCGCCCCTGCAGAGAGGAGCCATCCTCCAGCCGGGCAGAGAATTCACCTTCCCTGGCGGGAGCGATTCGCGCTTCTGTCGCATCCAGCCAGATGAGGATCTCCTGTGGATCACTCAGGGCGGCGAAGACGCGCTCAGCCGAAGCCTCGATGTAGATTCCATCTGCGGTGTAGTTCTCCATGGACGTATTGTAGCGTCCCGGCGAAGCAATTCTATGGTGTGAACCGGGCCAGTGAACCGGTTCCATTCTGGACAGTCAGGGTCGGCTGTGTTTCCATCGGCTAACGAGAAAAAGGCGTTCCTCCCTGCTGTTGCAGGAAAGGGTATTTCAACCGGAGTTGCCGCGTACTCTTTTTCATGACGTTTATCCCCTCCCTTATCGCCAGACGGTTTTCCTGGGGGCTCCTTTGCGGTCTCCTCTTGTCCATGATCACCGCAGGAGCTGCTGCCGGGGAGAAACACTGGGCCTTCCAGGCGGTGGAAAGACACGATCCCCCGTTGATCGAGGGAGATTCCTGGTCACGCAATCCCATCGACCGGTTCATCCTTCGCCGGCTGAAGGAAAAGGGCCTCGAGCCCTCTCCTGCAGCTGATCGTCACACCCTCATCCGGCGCCTGAGCCTGGACCTGACCGGCCTGCTGCCGACTCCTGCAGAGGTGCGCCGTTTTGTTGAAGACCGGGACGCCCGGGCCTGGGAAAACCTGGTCAGGCGGATGCTGGAATCTCCCCATTTCGGTGAGCGCTGGGGGCGCTACTGGCTCGACCTGGCTCGATACGCCGACAGCGATGGTTATGAGAAGGACGGGGTTCGTCCCTTTGCCTGGAGGTATCGTGACTGGGTGATCAATGCCTTTAACCGGGACCTGTCCTTTGACCGGTTTACCCGTGAGCAGCTCGCGGGGGACCTGCTCAAAAACTCCAGCATCGAGCAAAAGGTAGCCACCGGCTTTCATCGCAATACTCTCTCAAGCACCGAGGGGGGGACCGACCAGGAGGAATTCCGGATCAAGGCTGTTGTCGACCGCCTGAACACCACCGGCAGTGTCTGGCTCGGGTTGACGGTGGGTTGCGCTCAATGCCATACCCATAAGTATGATCCGATTACCCAGCAGGAGTACTACAGCCTCTTTGCTTTCTTCAACAGCTGCGATGAGAAGAGGATCAACGCCCCCCTGCCTTATGACCTCGGCGCCTACAGAGAGAAAGAGGTGGCCTACAGGAAAGTTCTCGAGGAGCTGGAGAAGCCCAAGAGGGAATATGAAATCAAGCGGCTGGGTGAGTTGCTCTCTGGCGGCAAGGGCCGGCAGGCGAGCTCCAGCTGGAAAACTCTCGCCCCGGTGGAGGCAGTCGCCGCTTCCGGCGCCTCGCTGAAAACACTCGATGATGGCTCGGTTCTGCTCGGCGGGAAGCTCCCTGACAAGGACAGCTACACCCTGGGCTTTGAGCCGGGAATTGAGAAGGTGATGGCCCTCCGGCTCGAGGTCCTGACCCACGCCAGCCTGCCGAAGAAGGGCCCCGGCCGTGCCAAAAACGGCAACTTCGTTCTCTCTGAGCTCGAGCTCTCGGTCCTGGGCAGCGATGGCAAGGAGCTCAGCAAGGCGGCCTTCCGGCGTGCCACCGCCGATCATTCCCAGAAGGATTTCAACATCAGCAGGGCGATCGATGGTTCCGGGAAGGGGGCCGCGGCAAAGGGCTGGGCCATCGCCGGGCCAAATCCTCTCAACCAGGATCGTACGGCAGTGTTCATTCTTGCCGAGCCCCTCCAGCTGCCGGCCGGCTCGAAACTGTCGCTGAAGCTTTCCCAGGACTACGGGGGCAACCATGTCCTGGGCCGTTTCCGGCTGTCGGTGAGCGCAACCGCCGGGCCCGCTCTCCTCCTGCCCCAGCGCTACCTTGCAGTTCTCTCAAAGCCACCAGGGGACTGGACGCCGCAGGAACTGCAGACGATCAGCGCCGAGTTGCTTGCCGGTGACCCGGCCTGGAAAGGGCTCGAGAAGGTCGTGCGGGACCAGCGGGCTAAAGAACCGAAGCCGCCTGCTTCCAAGGCCCAGGCCCGGATTCTCGTTGAGAGAGGGAGTCCCCGGAAGACCCACCTGCTCGTGCGGGGAGATTTTCTTCGCCGGGGAGACGAGGTCCAGGCGGGCACGCCGGCCGTTCTGCATTCCTTTAAGGCAGCCGGTAAACGACCCAGTCGACTCGATCTTTCCAACTGGTTGCTGGACCCCGGGAATCCTCTTACGACGCGGGTGACGGTGAACCGCTGGTGGCAGTACCTCTTCGGACGGGGACTTGTTACCACCGTTGATGATTTCGGCACACGTGGAGCCGCGCCCAGCCACCCCCTCTTGCTGGACTGGATGGCCTCGGAGCTCACCATGCGTGGCTGGAGCCGCAAGAAGATGATCGAGCTGGTTGTGAACTCGGCCACCTACCGGC
>CAJWZY010000230.1 GCA_913050545.1 uncultured bacterium
GGCCTTGGCGACGGTCTTGTAGTCGATCAGGAACTCGATGTCCCCGTAGCTCTTGTCGGTGGTGAGGTAGACGCCTTTGCCATCGTTGACAAGCTCTCCGTTCTCGACAGTCCAGTGCTTCTTCGCCTCGGCGAGATCGGCTGCGTGTTTTTTTGCACGACCCTCTTCGCTCATCTGGGCCAGCTTCTGGGGATTGAAATGCCCCATCCCGTGCCAGCCGGTGAGATCCTTGCCGTTAAAGAGAGAGGTGAAGCCGGCTGGGGGGTCTGCAGCAATGACCATGGGTGACAGGGCGCAGAGACTGAAAAGCAGAAACAGGGGCAGGGTGATCGTGCGCATGGGTGTGTTCCTCGGGGAAATATAGACGCGACCGCTGAGCCTGGCTCACCTGGTCGAAAGAAACTCCGGCGGAGCAGGACTAAGATCCAGTGGGTTAAAGAACCCGCGCTCCGATCCAGACGCCTTCCAAGCTAACCAGAATCGCTGCGGGTGTAAAGGGCTCTCGCTGGGAACAGGCCGGTGCGAAGGAGCTAGTTCTGCCGCTGGGCTTCGCGGTGCAGTCGCTGGATGCTCAGCTGCATGCGGGCCCGGGCTCCCTCGTCCCTCTCGCGGCTGACAAGCTCTTCGAGTTGCGGCAGCACCCCGACATCATTGCGATGGGCGAGTATCTCCGCCGCCTGGGATCTCATATGGGGGGAAGGGTCACTGGCCGCGACTTGCAGGAAGAGACCGCGCGCCGCGGGGTTCGCGGAGTTTGAGCCCGAGTGGACGCCCCACAGGATGCTGTGGCGGTTTTCTCCCTGGTTCACGGGAGTTTCTGAAATGATGTTTCCTGCCCGGCGAATACCTTCATTACTTCGCCCGAGCATGTTGGCCATCTCCCCGGCCGCCTGGCGGTCCGGTTCGCGGGCGAGCTGATCGGCTATGGTGCCAACGGCTCTCTCTCCCCCATGGCGGCTTAGCATCCGGGCATAGGCTACCCTCTCGGGCCCGGATTCGGCATTCTGGAACAGGGTCTCTCCCTGCTCCTCGACAAGATTCGGATAGTGGCGCTGGAGGGACCGCCCGAGATTCCTGGCAATCTCACTGTCATTTTCCCTGGCGATCAGGTCAATGAGCCTGTCCTGCGGGATGGTGTTGCGCTGGGTCTCCTCGAGGGCCCGGGCTATGGCTCGTCGCTGTTCGGGGTTGGGGCTTGTCTCCAGCAGATCGAGCATCGCACCGACGGTCTCGCTGTTGCCGTTGCGGCTCAGGCCCCTGGCCAGGGGCTCAGCGATATCCCTGTTGGTGCTTGTTTTCAGAAGGTCCATCATCGCGGAGGTCGCTTCCGGGCTGGAGGATCCCTCCAGGGCCCTTGCCAGGGCGCGATCGCTCAGGTGGAAGTCGGGATCGGCGGCGGCCTCGAGCAGCTTCTCAAGCCCCTCCGTGCCGCCGGTGTGCGCCAGCGCGCGCGCGATGGCCTCCTGGGCGCTCGAATCTTTCGGAGAGATTTCCCGGAGCGCATCGGCAAGGAAGTC
This sequence comes from uncultured bacterium, assembly GCA_913050545.1. Taxonomy (GTDB): domain Bacteria; phylum Planctomycetota; class UBA8108; order UBA8108; family UBA8108; genus UBA8108. Next base: position 1,518 of record CAJWZY010000230.1, read on the forward strand.
CGCATCGAGCTCATGGGAGAGCCGCTCGATTCCGTCCGCTACCAGTCGCTGCGACATGCCGGGCGGCTGCTCCCTGAGGAGGTCCATGAGGGTGTCGGTGTTTCCTCCTTCGAGGGACGCCCTGCCGATACTCTCCATCAGGGCGCGTTTCTGCTCTCTGCTCCAGTCACCCTCCATCAGGCCGATCATGGAGTCGAGCTCTTCTCCTCCTCCGATGGAGCCCATGGCCTGGAAGAGCACCTCGGGCCGGATGTCGGTGCGGTTTTCAAGCAGGTCGATCAGGGAGGCAACACCTTCATCTCCATGCAGCTCGCCGTAGACCCGTGCTGCCTTGGACTCGAGCTCCCGGTGGGGGCCCGAGGCGATGAAGTCGGCCAGGTCCGGCGCAACCATCTCGGCGTTCTCCGGCGGCAGCCTCTCTATTGAATCAAGGATCTCGCGGCGGTTCGACAGGCTGTTGTCGGAATCGTCCAGGAAGCCCATGACCATCTTGACACCGCGTTCGTCGCCGGCCCTGATGAGCGCCTGGGCGATGGCGTCAAGGTGTTCGGGGTTCTCAGCACTGAGGAGCTGTTCGAGCATGGTGAACTCCTCATCGCTGAGGGGCTCTCCATCGGATTTTGCCAGGGCCCAGAGGGCATCTTCCACAGATCCTCCGTCCCCACTGGCCATGGCCTCCTGCAGGCTGGCAAGAGCCTTCTTCCGGTCAGGTACGGAATCTTCCTCTTTCTGCTCGGCTACTTGCTGAGAGGGGGAGGCGTCCCTGTTCTTTGATCCTGTACTTCCATTGCGGGCGGCTGTCCTCGACCGAAGCGGCAGGTTGATTTTTTTGCCCTTCTGCTGAGAACTGGCACCGCCTGACTGTGAAAGCCCGTGTTCTTCGTCCTGGAGGTCTTTGAGGGTGTCCTTGACCAGGAAGCCTGATGAAAACCCGAGACCAAAAAGAAAAAGGGCACAGAGGAAGAAGGCGGTTTTATGCCTGAGATCGAATGATTTCATTAAATGAGTTTCTTCTGCAGACTCTTAGAGGTCAAGTAATTAGCTATTCTGATGCATTTCAGATGGCTTCCAGGGCTATTCCACCCCTGTTACCCCGCATTGGACATTGTTATGGAGGGTTTTCTCGATTGGGGAAATGCCTATTTGGAATGTTCCGAAGGTGTTGCAGTCGTTCTATTTGCGGATCACCGATCAATGCAGCTATAATTCCACCATGAGTGTTGCACATGCAGGAAGGCGGAAGAGGGGGCTGGTCAGCCGTTTACTGGCAGTCTTGATGCTGGCGGTTCTCACCTGGGTGCACCCGGTGGAGGCCGCGGTTCTGCACTACTGTTCCCACGCAGGCCGGATTTTGGAACCCGGGCATGATTGCTGTAAGCCCCAGGCGTTAGCCGCCTGCTGCACGACCCATACGAATCTTTCGGCGGGCAGGTTGAATCTGGCTTCCGCACCTTGTTCAGAATGCTGCGAAGTATTCACTCTCGATCAACTGGATCCGGAGGTTGCTCTTGGCGCCTCCCCTGCCGCGGACCTTGAATATGCACTGAGGGATTTCCGGTCTGAGGCGGCCGCTTGTATCAAGCAGTCGAGCTTCTCCGCTCATTTTAAATCCCTTCATCCTCCACCTCGCAGGACTCTCTACCTGCTCTTCTGCCGACTCCTGCGTTGATCGGGTCAACTTCGGCACCGGGAGCCTTCCCGGTTGTGCGCTTTGACAGCGCGGGCAGGAACAACTTGTCCTGCCGGGGTTGCTGAAATCCAGGTTTCTTTGTGAGTAGATCATGTTCAGTTCACAGCGGCGGGTGTTTCGCTGGTTTTTGTTTTTTGCAGTTCTTCTTCCGCCGGCGGGGGCTTCTGCCCAGCAGGGCGGGATCGAGCTTTTTTCCGGCAATACGATCTTTGAATCGGGGAGCCGGGTCTCGCTCAGCCATATCTTTGTCAGTCGCGGTAGTCTTTTCAGCGGATCTGAAGAAGTCGCCAATCCGCTCGACAGGTCGATGCGGGAGCACCGCATGGTCCTGGGTTTCGACCATGGAGTGACACCTGAGCTGGCTCTGAGTTTTCTTCTCCCTTTTGTGGAGAAAGAGTCGGAATCGTTGGACCCCTTGGGAAATTCCCAGGTCCGGGGGCTTGCCGATGCAGCGCTGCTGGCTAAGTACCGGTTTTTCAGCGAGTACTGGTCGAAGAGCGCCTTTCACGCCTCAGTGATTGCCGGGTTGGAGCTTCCTACCGGATCATCGGATGAGCGTGCTGGGACTGAGTTCCTTCCCTTTTCCATGCAACCCGGCACAGGGTCGACAGATGGGATTGTCGGCCTGGGCCTGACCCTGAGCCCGGGAAGGTACCGCTTTGATCTGCATGCAATCTACAAGGCTAACAACGAGGGGGACCGTGATTTTTCAGAGGGGGACTACTTCTCCATCGGGCTTGACTTCGCCTACCGGTTCTATCATGCCAAGTACCCCGGGCCCTCGGCGAGCGCCAAGATCAGCCTGCACTGGCGGCATGAAGACCCCGATGAGGTTGGTGGAACGAACCAGGTCAATACGGGATTGCGCGAATTCAGGATTCGCGGCGGCCTGGTGTACCATCCTTATCCTGAAATCGACCTGGTCGCCCTGGTGGAGATCCCCGTTTACGGCAGTTTCAAGAGCGGGGCCGGGCTGAACGATGGGC
>CAJWZY010000231.1 GCA_913050545.1 uncultured bacterium
CCATTCAAAGCTTGCCGCCTTCGGAAGCCCCTGCCGCAAGGACAGCGATCCACAGGATGATGCCAACCTGAAGGCCATCCTCGAGGTCAAGACACCCGTGGTCACGATCTTCGGCAAGTCCTGGCATCTGCACGTAACCGAAGTGTTGCGCACAACCCCCGAAGAGAATCTCCGGATGATCAAGGATTCCGTCAGCTACCTGGTCTCCCAGGACCGGGAGGTCATCTACGATGCCGAGCATTTCTTCGACGGCTACAAGGCCGACCCCGGCTACGCCCTCGAGACTCTCTCGGCCGCCCGCGAGGGAGGAGCCAGCTGCCTGGTACTGTGCGATACCAACGGCGGGGCCCTGCCGGGCGAGGTTGCTGAAATCATGAAGGCTACCCGCAAGAAGCTGCCGGAGGAGGAAATCGGCATCCACACTCACAACGATGGTGGAATGGCCGATGCCAATACGCTGACGGCAGTAGAAGGTGGAGCGGACCATATCCAGGGAACCTTCAACGGGCTCGGTGAGAGGTGCGGTAATACCAACCTCACGGTCGTGATCCCGAACCTGCTGCTGAAGATGAAAAGGGAGCTCTCCATCAATGCCGACAGCCTGCCGAATCTCACCCACCTCTCCCGGTTTATCCATGCCATCGGCAACCTGAATTTCCCTGAGAACCATCCTTTCGTCGGCCAGATGGCCTTTGCCCATAAGGGCGGAGTCCACGTCAACTCGGTGATGAAGGTCGCCGACTCCTACGAACATATCAATCCCGAGATGGTGGGAAACACACGCAGAATCCTCATCTCGGAGCTCTCGGGAAGATCGAACATGTCCTACCTGGCCAAGGCCGAAGGGATCGACCTCGATGCCCATCCGGAAGCCGCCGGCAAAGCGGTAGAAGAGATCAAGGCACTTGAAAACGGGGGCTACGTCTTTGAAGGAGCCGAGGCCTCTGCCACCCTGATCATCCTGAAGCACATGGGAGTGGAAACCGAGTTCTTTGAACTCGTTCGCTACCGCACATCGGTTGAACACCGCCGAAGCGGAGGAACCTTCACCGAGGCCACGGTCAAGATCAAGGTCAAGGACCAGGAGTTCCTCGCTGTGGGGGAGGGGGTTGGCCCTGTCGACGCCATGGATGAAGCCCTCCGAAAAGCGATTCAGCGCTTCTTTCCCGAGGTCGACTCGATCTTCCTCAAGGACTACAAGGTTCGCGTCAACGACGTCAGCGCAGGAACAGATGCGACGGTCTGCGTCACCATAGAAGGTGCCGACAGAGAAGATGAAGTCTCCTGGACTACGGTTGGCGCCAGTGAAAACCTCATCGAGGCATCCTGGAGCGCCCTGAAGGACAGCATCTCCTACGGACTCCTGCGCAAGAAGAAGCAGGACTGAGCGGAAAGACGGCAGGGTATCAGCGAACCTTCCGCAGGGCATCCGCCCCACGAGTCACCGCGGAGCGGTTTCTCCCCATCCCGATGAGATAGAGAAGGCTGATGCGCCAATGGCGAAGAAGCGTTCGCAACTTGCCGCAACGCTCCCAGCGGCGCGTGGAAACCGTAACCGGCTCCTTCAGCAGTCGGAAGCTCCGATTTCGGGCAAGGATCCTGACAAATTCGTGGTCCGGCAGGACCCCATCCTCGGGAAATCCCCCTGCGTCGCTGAAGACCCCGGCGCGTACGAAGATCGACTGGTCACCGAAGGGGCCAAAGCCGAGACAATTGCGCCAGTGAGCGCAGCGGGAAACAGCCCTGTAAAAAACGCCACCGCGGTCGAGATTCAGACGAAAGGCGCCTCCCGAGATCCCCGGAGATTCCAGGGTCCTGCGAATCACCGCACCCGCATCTTCTCCCGGGAGCCCATCTGCGTATTGAAAAAGAAGAATCTCACCTTCTGCTTCCCGGGCTCCCCGGTTCATCTGTGAAAAAACGCCGCCGGGCTCCACGACCACCTTGTCAGCCCGGCGCTCGGCCAGCTCCCGGGTCCTGTCGTCACTGCCTCCATCAACCACGATCAATTCGTCCACCCCTGCAAGCTCGAGCCGCTGGAGGCAGGTTTCTATGCAACTCTCCTCGTTGAGAGTCGGAATAATGACCGAGATGGAGACTTCCTCACTCATGCGCCTGATTGTAACAGCAATCAGCCTGGCTCAAATGGCACTCACAAACGCTGAGACCAAAAAAATATACCTCTTCGCGTTTTTCTTACGAACAACCACTGGAAAAGGTTACACTACCTAGAGTGTTTGATTATCAACCACAATGAGACCCTCTTAATCTCCATAAGATATTGTTTAATATATAGTTATGGATGAAACTCTCCCCCCAAAAAGAAACAATCCCAGCACAACTCCGCTCTCGGGTCCCTCCAGCGGGGAGGACACCAGGACAGAGAAGGTACTGAGGGAAAAGGTCGGATCCTACACGGTCGAGGCAAGAATCGGCGAAGGTGGAATGGGCAAGGTCTACCGCTGCCGGGATCACACCCTCAACCGGAGGGTCGCCATCAAGGTTCTGCACGATAAGTACGGCCGGGACGAACACTACCAGGCTCGCTTCCGGCGCGAGGCCCGCAGCCTTGCGAGCCTGTCTCATCCCTCCATTGCCCAGATTTTCTCCATCGACAGCGCCGAAGACGATTCCCTCTATATCGTCATGGAGTACGTCGAGGGCAGCTCGGTACAGGAAATGCTCGCGGAGGACGGAAGCTTCAGCTCAGAAAATGCCGTTCGCTCCATCCTGCAGGTGGCCCGCGGACTCCAGGCGGCTCTCGAAGGAGGCCTCATCCATCGGGACATCAAACCTTCCAACCTGCTCCTGCGCCCCGATGGTGCCGTCAAGATCGTCGACTTCGGACTGTCAAAAGAGGTCTCGAAAGATGACACCCTGACCGAGGAAGGAATTGTCCTCGGTACCCCTCACTATCTCTCCCCGGAGCAGGGCCGCGGAAAACCTGTCGATCACCGCTCTGACATCTATGCCCTCGGAGCGACCTTCTACCACATGGTAACCGGGAAGCCGCCCTTCGAAGGCAGGTCACAGGTTTCGATCATCGTAGCCCACGTGGAAGAGAACCCGCCCTCTCCGCGAGCACTCTGCTCGAACGTGCCGGAGGCCTTGAGCGAGGTCATCGGAAAAATGATGGCCCGCAAAGTCGCCGATCGCTACGAAACCTACGACCAGCTGGTAGAGGACCTCGAGCTTCTTGAAAAAGGTAAGAATCCGGTCCACACCGGAGGAGGAGGGCGGTTCAGCAGCAAAGGCCCTCCCGCAATTTTGCGTGCGCTCGCCTATGGAATCACAGTCCTGGCATTGATCATCCTGACCGCCACCGCCACCTCCTTCGCCCTGCGAAAATACAAAACCGGACAGGTACGCTCCATCGAGAACCGTCTCGGCAGCTGGTGCCTGCCGAGGCCAACCGGGGGCTCGACTCTCGACCTCGATTTCTCCGCGGTACCGGTGGACAGGCCACAGGCCCTGGGGGATGTGTTCCTGCTGCGGTCTTCCACCAGTGGCGCAGAGCCACCCAGCCTGCGCAAAGACACCGGTAAGCTTTCCTGGGTCAGCTATCCTGACCCGATAGCCTTCTCCTATCCGTTCAGGCAACTTGACGAGATCCAGTTGAGCTTCGACCGGCCTGAAGGCAGGTCCGACCTGGCCGTTTCAATCGTTGACCCGCTTGGCAACAGGCGGCGCAGCCTGACCCTGAGGCTCAGCCCAGGCCGGAAAACCTCGCAGCCACTGGAAGCACTCAGACATGGCGACAAGGTCATTCCGCAGGCCCCTGTGCCTCCAATCCCCGCCCTGAACTCAAAAGATGCCGTCTACAAGGTCTTCCTCGAGCTGAAACCCGGGCAGGACAAAACCAGCGTCACCATCAAGGTCATCGAACTGACCGGCAACCAGGTGCTGTATTCCCACAACTGTGAGCTGGACGGAAACGACTGGGCCAGCGGAGCGGTGGTCCTCCAGACCTCGTTCTACAGGAAGCCCTGCACTTTTGAATTCAGGAAATTCCTGCTCTCAGGAACGCTCGAGGGCACCCGCCTGAAGGAGGTCCCATGGCAAGACTGATCATTATCGACGGCCCCGGCCTCGGAACCGAGTATGAGCTCACTCCTTCAACGGGGGAGTC